>JAZRYC010000158.1:0-22131 GCA_045600525.1 Bacteroidales bacterium | reverse complement strand
CAACTAATATCAACTTTTATATCAAAAGATTATAAACAATCCTATTAACAAATATGGTTAATAATTCATATGAAAAAAGAAGAGTGCCACTCCTATTTTCATAGAAATGGCACTCTCTTTTACATAATATATATACTATCGTATTATCCTGAATTCCGTCCTACGGTTAGCAGCTCGACCGGATTCCGTTTGATTATCCGCAATAGGTTGACGTTTCCCATATCCCTTATAACTCAGACGATCAGCAGGAACTCCTTTAGACAACAGATATGAATAAACTGCATGCGCACGATCTTCTGACAACTTGTCATTGTACTCATCGGAACCTTGATCATCAGTGTGACCCGATATCTCTATTTTCACCAAATTATGAAGGAGATAGTCTGCCAACTTATCCAATTCCACGAAGGATTCACTTTGCAACCGGCTCTCATTAAACTCAAAAAAGATATTCTTCAACACTACCACAGTACCGACATCAGCTTTCTTCAATAATATGTTCTTTAAGTAAGGTTGCAAAGCAGAGTAGGATTTCTCAATTTGAAAGTTTTCAGAATAAAATGGGTAATTCGGGTGAGATACATTAAGCAGAACATTCGCCCCAGTCTGAATACAAGCCAAGTACTCTCCTGTTTCCTTGTCTGACATAGAAGATGCGAGAATTTGCTTCGTTAGAAGATCTATCATTTCCACTGAAGCTTCTAACGGACGTCCTGTTTCCGCATCCGTAACCAGTCCCTTAATGTAGGTTACAGGATTCGGGCGTAAAGCATCATCCAAATTAAACGAATAAAGATCCAAACCACCATATCCACCATCTTTATCGGAAGCGATAAAAGCCTTCGTACCAGCTGCATTAATAAAAATATTTATCTCATCTGCATGCGTATTGATAGGATATCCCATGTTTTTAGGTTCACTCCACGATCCATCAGGCATGAGAGTTGAGTAATACAAATCAAAGCCACCCATACCAACACGGCCATTTGAGGCAAAATACAATGTCCTGCCATCAGCATGAATAAACGGAGCTGCATCATCGCCAGGAGTGTTGATAGTTGAGCCGAGATTCTCGGGAGGAGTAAAAGCCCCCTCTCCTATCATCGTAGTCTTCCAAATGTCCATTCCTCCAAAACCACCCGGACGAGAAGAGACAAAATATATAGTTCTCCCATCAGAAGCAATTGACGGCTGACTTTCCCAAGCAGAAGTATTTACAGGTGAGCCGAAATTTCTAGGACGAGACCATTTTTCCCCCATCTTCTTTGCCCAATACAGATCGCAACTACCCATACCGTAATCAGCATTACACATCGTATACAAAAGATATGTTCCGTCTGGTGCAAGGCTTTGCGCACCTTCATTATATCCCGTTTTAATAGGTGATCCTATTGGTCTTCGCGGTTGCCAAGAGTCTTTCTCCTTATGGGTAAAATATAAATCCTGTTCATTCAAACAAAATGCGCAAATAGTTTGCTCGTCTTTGGGACGAGTAACGGTAAAAACCAATATAGAATCGTCAGCGGTTATAGAAGCCAACGATTCATCCCATTCCGAATTAACCATCGAACCCAAATTCTGCAAAGAATACCCGACCGGATTCTTCAAAGCATCAATTCCAAAACGACAGTTTGCAATACCTTTTTGTGCATCTGCTAACACTTCCGTATATTGTGGCCCTTTCTTAATAAACATTTCAAAATTCGCCAATGCCTCCTCGTATCTTCCACACTTCAATCCTTCATTTGCAGCTATATAGTAAAGCATTGGATCAGGATTGCCGAGTAATTCAATTGCCTTCTGATAAGATATAAACGCAGAATCTGACTTTAGGGTGAAATTGAAAAGGTCTCCCAAAATCACATATGTATCAGCGTAATTCGGATCTTTTTGCTGAGCCTGCCTAAGAATGCCCAACGCCTTATCAAAATCACGATGATTTATAGCATCTTGCGCTTTACTACACAACGAAGCAACCTTGGATGGCTTTTGTGCCATGGAGACAAAGGGTAATAAAATCAACAATATTATTATATATACTATATATTTTTTATTACACATACAGAGATAGTTTTCAAAATAATAGTCTATTGCATTCTAACACTTATTACGGCATTCTATTTGCTTTGATTTTTGCCAATACTCTTCCATCTCTGCCAAAGAAAGATCAGTCAGCCTTCGACCACTTTCAATAGCTTCATTTTCAATAAATTGAAATCGTCTAATAAATTTCTTATTAGCCTTTTCCAAAGCATCATCAGGATTTACATGAATAAAGCGAGCGTAATTAATCAAGGAAAACAAAACATCTCCGAATTCTTCTTCAACATATTCAGAATGTTGCTCAACCTCTGCTTGCAATTCACCAAGTTCCTCCTGCACTTTATTCCAAACATCCGAAACATTCTCCCAATCAAAGCCAACCCCGTTAGCTTTTTCTTGGATACGATAAGCTTTGACAATGGAAGGAGCACTAGTTGGAACACCACCTAAGACAGATCGATTACCCTCCTTCTGCAATTTGATTTTCTCCCAGTTCTCATGAACTTGCTGTGCATTCTGAACCTGTGCATCTCCATATATATGCGGATGCCTTCGTATCAGTTTATCACAAAGCGAATTAATTACTTGTGTAATATCAAATAGTTTCTGCTCCGAAGCAATTTTTGAATAAAAGACAATATGCAATAAAAGGTCACCTAACTCTTTACACATATCTAGATAATTTTTATCTACAATTGCTTCAGAAAGTTCATACGTTTCCTCAATCGTAAGACAGCGTAAGGTATCAAATGTCTGCTTGCTATCCCATGGACATTTAAGACGTAATTCGTCCATAATATCCAACAATCGTTCAAATGCAACAAGTCTTTCGTCCATAATTCATTAATAGGCTCTCGCAAAAAGAACTCTCTGTTTAGATGGTTTTCCAGTAAGAATACACTTTCCTTCTTCCAACGGATTGTCAAATGGGATACAACGAATCGTTGCTTTCGTCAATTCCTTAATTTTATCTTCCGTTTCCGGAGTGCCATCCCAATGGGCATATATGAATCCTGGATGATTATCCAACAAATCAACGAATTCATCCCATGTATCAGCCTTTCGCGTATTTTCTTCTCTAAATTTCAACGCTTTGTCAAACAAATTCTTTTGAATATCCTTCAATAATTGCACAACATGTTCAACAAGTTGGTCAAATGAAATGGTTTCCTTCGTTAGAGTATCTCTTCTAGCAACCTCTGCCTCATTGTTTTCCAAATCACGAGGCCCAATTGCTATACGTACTGGGACACCCTTCAACTCGTACTCATTGAATTTCCAGCCCGACCGCTTCGAATCATCATCATCAAATTTAACAGAAATGTTTAATTCTTTAAATTTTTCAATAACAGTTCTCACCTTTTCAGCGATTGCCTGACGCTGTTCTTCACTTTTGTAGATGGGGACGATTACAACTTGTATTGGAGCGAGGTTAGGAGGAAGGACCAAGCCATTATCATCTGAATGTGTCATAATAAGTGCCC
This sequence comes from Bacteroidales bacterium, assembly GCA_045600525.1. Classification (GTDB taxonomy): domain Bacteria; phylum Bacteroidota; class Bacteroidia; order Bacteroidales; family WCHB1-69; genus F23-D06. The sequence continues at coordinate 18,604 of JAZRYC010000158.1, read as the reverse complement.
CGATCAATCGAGTAGAAACGCCCCAAGATGTAGCCCATACATACTCCAGTTGATTTTCTTTATTCAAGAATTTAACATCAAAAGCCTTTGCAAAGTTTTGACCGAGGAAATGTGAAGTCCCGGCCTGTAGAGCTTTTCCATCTTGCATAAGCGCTTCAATACAATATGTATCTAACGCGCCGCCAAAACGCTCATTGGGAGACTTAACGCCCTGAACAACAGGTATAGCCATGAAATTTTCGACAAAGTCAGCATACACATGAAGCATTCGTTCAGTTTCTTCTACAGCTTCTTGTTTAGTGGCATGAGCTGTATGCCCCTCCTGCCAAAGAAACTCCGCAGTTCTGAGAAATAGCCGCGTACGCATCTCCCATCTAACAACATTTGCCCACTGATTACATAGAATCGGTAGATCTCTGTATGAATGGATCCAATCCTTATACGTATCCCAAATAATCGTTTCGGAAGTCGGGCGGACAATTAGTTCTTCTTCCAATTTCGCTTCAGGATCAACCACTACACCAGCACCATTAGGATCATTCTTCAAACGATAATGGGTTACCACAGCACATTCTTTCGCAAAACCCTCCACATGACTTGCCTCTCTGCTAAAAAAAGATTTTGGAATAAAAATCGGGAAATAGGCGTTCACATGACCCGTTTCTTTAAACATTCTATCCAATGTTGATTGAATTTTTTCCCAAATAGCATAGCCATAGGGTTTTATCACCATACATCCTCTTACCGATGAATTCTCAGCCAAGTCAGCTTTTTTTACAATATCATTATACCATTGAGAATAATTCTCTTCGCGCGTAGAAAAACTTTTTGCCATTATTTTAAATTATTAAATTAACTTTTTAGTATTTTTGCGGTCTTACAACATGTCTTTATGTTCAACGTGCAAAAATACTAAAATATAGCCATAAGGAGGTCATTATGAAAAAACAATTTTTATTGTCAATTTTATTCCTGGATTGTCTGCTAATCTCATGCAACTCCATTGAATACGCATACTATGACGACATTTATTCCTCTTCTCAAGACTCCCAATATATCATTCCGTCGTCGCCCGCATCCCAAGCTCAGACCGAAGAAGGAACAATCGCAGACTCTATCATATATGAATATGATGAAGATGGCAATTTGTTAGACACAAAAACATACTATCCAGGGAATCCCAATCCCCAAATAACATATTACAATATCCCCGTTGATAATCAGACCTACTCAAGTACCAATTATGGTTATGACGAAGATGATTATTATGATTATTATTATACGTCACGCATTCGCCGATTCCACACGGACCTCTATAGCGGATGGGGCTACTACGATCCCTATTTCACCAACCTATATTGGTACGACTATTGTCCATCATCTTGGGGACTAAGTATTTATATGGGTTACAACTGGTGGTGGCCTTCCTATTACTATCGTCCCTATTACTATAACTACGGATGGTACGACTATGGATTCCACTATGGATGGGGATGGAACTACCCTTATTATTGGCACGCTCCATACTATCATTATGGTTGTTATGACTGGGCTGCCATCAACTACTATCACAACAATTATGACCACAATTGCACATATTATTACGGTCATCGAAATAGCATAGGGCCTTCTTTAACCAACCCTCAAAACGAACGCGGTGAAAGACCTTCTGACTATGAACATCCAGACAACTATGGCAACAACGACAACAACAACCATTATTCAGCAACTGCCTATTCTTCATCTGCCGCATCCTCATTCAATCAAAGATACTCTACACTTTCTGCTAATACTGCAGTGAGCAGCCACACCAACCGCGCTGTCAGTCAAACAAGCAAACAAATAGTTCCCAATGCAGCTGCAAACCAAAGTAACATTCCTGCATCAAAAGTCCCAACGACCTCAACAACCACAACATCAAAGATCCCTTCCACACCAACTAATACATCATCCCACACTTCAGCAAAAGTTCCCACTAAGCCAACGACTACGGTAATATCTCGTACAACTACAAATCCTTCTACTCGAACTAATACTACAATACCAACCACGCGCACTGTAACGCCTTCATCAAAAACGCCATCCTCCACATACAGAAACACGCCATCCCAGACGGCGACTCCTTCTAGAAGTTCAAATTCCACTTACAACAACCATAAGCCTTCTTCCACTAATTCTTACTACAGAACTCCTTCTAATTCACAGCATCAAAACATAAATAATACTTCTCGCTCATCTTCATTCTCCAACTCCGCGACACAATCAAGACCCAGTTCTTCGTCATACAACAATTCATCTAGAAGTTCCTCCTATAGCGGATCGTCACACAGCTCTTCCTATAGTAGTTCTTCACGTAGTTCTTCCTCTTCTCGCAGTTCCTCTTATAGCGGAAGTAGCAGCAAACGATAATTATGATCCACCCTTTTTCTAATCTGAACCTAACCAACAACATAGCAATGAAAAAAATAATAATAACAATCTTATTTGTAAGCATATCAGCTATATCGTTTGCACAAGGCGCATACGAAGCTTTCAGGTTCTCCCAAGATGAATTCATTGGTAGCGCTCGGTATGTTGGAGCCGGTGGAGCCTTTAGCGCCACTGGTGGAGATTTTTCTGCACTAATCAGCAATCCCGCAGCACTCGGTCTATACAAACGACATGAAGTTTCACTGACACCCATCGTTCTGTCCTTTTTAAAAGACAACACACTTTATCATAATCAAACCACTCTTACAAATAATCCTAAATATACGATGCCACAATGTGGCCTCGTTATCGCCAACACCATAAATAATTCCAATTGGCGCACTTGGCAATTCGGATTTGGATGCAACCGCACAATGGATTTCAATAATACTTTCCGGGCAGAAGGGAGCGGACATACCTCATTCATGGATGCCGTAAACAATGTGGCCAATGGTACACATTACAGCAAATTAAGCAGTGATGCCTTGATCGCCTGGGAGACCTACTTACTTGACACCATTCCTGGCACATTAGATCAATATTTTACTCCATTCCATGATAAAGATTTGGATCAAAGCACATTGGTTAAAACTTCTGGAGGCATTGACGAACTCACATTCGCTTTTGGGGGCAATTATAATGACAAAGTTTTCATTGGTGGAAGTATTAACATCCCGATATTAGATTACACAGAAGAGACTCTCTTTACAGAATCCCCAACGAATGGAGGAAGCTTGCAAGGGATTAACTCTTATCAAATCAGCACTATACAATACGAAAAAGCAACTGGTGTCAATGCAAAATTAGGTATCATTTATCAACCCGTACCCTTCCTGCGCCTCAGCGCCGCTATTATCACCCCTTCCTACTATTGGAATATCAAAGAAACCTATAGTAGAGAAATGGTATCCTTTTGGGAAAATGCCGCTACTAAAAAATATAGTTATGTGAATCGAAACAATTACGCTCTATCTACGCCTTTGAAATGTAATGTGGCCGCTTCCTTTCTTATTCAAAAAAGAGCATTTATATCAGCTGAATACGAATTATCCGACTATGCCATGTCTTCACTTTCAGCTAACAACTATAGCTTCACGGATGAGAACAATGAAATTAACAACCAATTTGGCATTTGCCACAAAGTCCGTATCGGTGGAGAGGTTAATTTGACACCTAAATTCATTCTTAGAGCAGGATATAACTTCAAATCATCTCCACTAAAATCAACCTTGTCTAATAGCGAATATAATGGTCTCGCACATTATGGTTCTGTAGGTTTCGGCATACGCACTAAATTTATTTTCTTTGACCTAGCATACGTGTTAAAATATGCCAAAGACGCATATACATTATATCCTTTTGACTATACTATGCCAGCTTTTAACACGACTGCCTACATTCAGAACACCACCCACAGAGTTGTTGCCACCATTGGCTGTAAGTTCTAATCAACATGAAGTGGTTTCTAAAGTTCGGATTTCTTCTTTTAGTATCCCTACCCTGTCATTCTCAATCCATAAAAGATGCCGGATATGATCATCTTGCTATGGACATTCAACAAAATCTATATACTTGGAAGGGAGCCACTTTATGGAAATACAGCAAAACGGGAACGCTGATTGCCATGCACAGTATTCCTTCTTATGGTATCATACACGATGTTGATCCAGGCAACTCTATTAAATCATTGGTTTTTCATAAAGAATCAGGGATTATTGAACTTTTAGACGATCATCTTTCTCCTTCAGGGGCTCAAATCAACTTATTTGATTATGGTTTGACATCTATCAGTTCTGCCGCCCTTATAGGTTCCTCATCCATCATTCTCTTTGACGAGACAAACCAATACCTATACATTTCTGACTTCAATCTCAACATAGAAAACACAACAAAATGCGATTTCACGAAAGGATTATCTCCGCAACGCATTTTAGTATCACAAGAAAAGATTATTCTTCTAATAGATTCCATTCAGGGAATTTATATCTTCGATCAATTTGGCTCCTACGTAAAACGATTTCCATTGAAGGGCATAACTGCAGCTCAAATATATGGGAATCAACTCTATTATTCAAAAGAAAATCTAATTTACAAATACGACTTGGTCAAATTAGACCTGTCTAGTATCCAGACAAAAACTCCTTTGCCCAATATTCAAGATTTTATTATTGATAAAGACAACACTCTCATCATTTTGGATACTAACGGGAAAATCATTCGTCAAACCTATTAACGCTGAAGAACGATGAAAAGAACAGCTATACTTATTTTACTACTACTGAATAGTTACTTTGCCTTCTGTTCGTATCTCCTAATTCCTATGGATTTAGAGCAGAAAAATCATCTAAAGGCTTACGGAATAGCATACTTTGCCATATCCCATCAAATAGACATGAGCTGGTTGTTGAATTATCGAGGAGGAAGTTTTATGTGCCCATACAATTCATCCTTGGAAAACGAATGCACTGTTAGAGGAGTGTCCTATCAAGTCATTGCCGATATTCAGGCACAGCAAATACTTGCCGAAATCTCGGCGGTCGAGAACAATATGAACGAAATTAGGTTAACCAAAGAGCCTAAAATTGCAGTTTATTCCCCCAAGAACAAATTACCTTGGGATGATGCCGTCACGTTAGTACTCACTTATGCCGAAATACCATATACCGTTATATACGATGAGGAGGTTATCAAAGGAGAACTGCCCAAATATGACTGGCTCCACCTTCACCATGAAGACTTCACCGGACAATATGGGAAATTCTGGGCTAGTTATAGAAACGCACAATGGTATCAAGAAGATGTGAAAGAAAATGAAAATCGCGCTGCCCAACTAGGATTTGCCAAAGTTTCACAAATGAAGTTGGCCGTCGCCAAAGGAATACGTGATTTTGTTGCTGGCGGAGGATACCTATTTGCGATGTGTTCAGGGCCTGACAGCTATGACATTGCATTAGCTGCCGATGGCATAGATATATGTGACGTTATGTTTGATGGAGATCCTATGGATCCACAGGCACAAAGCAAATTAAACTACGATAACTGCTTTGCCTTTACAGGCTTCAAAATCGTAACAAATCCTTATGAATACGAAGTTTCGGATATTGATGTTAAGCCTACCATACACTTAACCAACAAGAGTAATGACTTTTTTACCTTGTTTGAGTTTTCAGCAAAATGGGATCCCGTACCTACCATGTTATGCCAAAATCACCTTCAAGTCATACCCGGATTCATGGGACAAACCACTGCATTTCAAAAAAGGCTCATAAAGCCTACAGTAACCATTATGGGAGAATCGGCCCAATTTGATGAGGCACGCTATATTCACGGAGAATATGGAAAGGGAACTTGGACTTTTTATTCAGGGCATGATCCCGAGGATTACCAACATTTAGTCAATGATACGCCTACGGACCTTGACTTATTCCCCAATTCCGCAGGATATAGACTAATATTAAATAACGTCCTATTTCCGGCCGCAAAAAAGCAACAGCAAAAAACCTAACAAAGAACGGGGGCTTTTCCTAGCGTATTCCCAAAGTTTGTTTAATTTTGGAAGAAAGTATATCTATACCCTTTTCATTCTCACCACCTACAGGTATAATTATATCCGCCATACGCTTTGTGGGTTCTATAAAAAGTTCGTGCATCGGTTTAACAAAGTTTTGATAATGAATGATGGATTTCTCCAATCCACGGCCTCTTTCATTAACATCCCTCTGAATAATCCGAATAAGTCGTTCATCCGCATCTGTATCTACAAACACCTTTAAATCCAAGATCCTGCATAAGTCTAAATCGGAAAAGATCAAAATACCTTCCACAATAAGCACATCACAAGGCATCACCGAAACAACTTCAGGTCCTCTGCCGCAGGTCACATAGGAATATGTGGGCATATTTACAGGCTGTCCTGCCTTAAGTTCAAGAATGTGTTGCACCAACAATGGCCATTCAATTGCATCGGGATGGTCAAAATTAATTCTTTCCTTTTCCTCTTGAGACAAAGCACCATTATCTTTATAATATGAATCCTGAGAGAGTACGCTTATCTTCTCTTTAGGCAAACTTTGAATAATTTTTCTAACTACCGAAGTTTTCCCCGATCCGGAGCCACCAGCAATGCCAATTACTAACATAATCTACCGTTTATAATGATGAACTTGCAAAAATAGATAATTTACTTAGAAAAAAATAGTGCATCACAACAAAAAAACACGCTTTACAGCGTGTTTTTGCAGTTGCCCCGATAGGACTCGAACCCATACAAACAGAACCAGAATCTGCTGTGCTACCATTACACCACAGGGCAATTCGTTTGTGCCCGCAAAAATACATTTTTTTTTTAACCGAGCACAAACGAATTGAAATTATTTTTATGCGACGAAAACGACTTCATACCAGAGGTATCCGCTGACAACTACTTCCTTATAATATACATTATCAACCTTATAGTAAATAATGCCATCTAAGTCAAGTACTTCATAGTTGCTCGGGAGTTCGGCGACTCTTGCGCCAATCGGAGGATTTACCACAACATAGTCCTGATTTCTAGGAGAATAGAAGGTTCCGTCATCGTAATAATAATTCACATTTTTGTAAACTACTATTACAGGATTCCATGTGTGGAAGATTGAGTGAGCAATCACAGCGCCAATCGGTGGGCGGCAAATAACGTAGTATCCGTTAATCAGTCTGCAGAAAACGCTATTATAAAAATAGTACGGGAAGCCGTGATAGTAAACAGGTCTAATACGAGGAGGTATCATCATGTGACCACCAAAGTTATGGTGATTAGGGTGCACAAATGGTGCAGGTCTCGGGCCGCCATGATTAGGAGCAGGAGCAGGCTGCGGCTGAGGGTGTCCCTGCGAATTATATCCTCGCTTAGCTTCATTAGCTGCAGCATTAGTAGATACATTATCTTGCCTTGTTGATGTCACAACCTTATTATTGACTGCAGTAGCATTCGTGGTCGTTTGAGCAGTTGTTGTCTGAGTCTTGGATCCGGTTGTTTGGCGTGATGCGACCGAATTGCTCACATTAGAGGATGTCGGTTTTACTGCTGTAGAATTAGCATTAGGTTTGGATATCACACTACTCGTATTGTTCTTCACAGACGACGAAGTCGTGGGCTTGGTATTTACCGTCGTAGGCTTCGTGGACGTTGAGACTGGTTTTGCAGCAGGAGTCCTACTTGTTGCAGAATTTCTATAGGCAGAACTATTAGAAGGATTTGTTCTACTAGCCGCCGAGTTTGTCACGGTGGTTCTCGTTGATTGAGCTCTTTGATAACTATAATTAGCTTTATTGAGTTGAGAATCACCTTTTCTCATTTGACGATCTGCCTGAACAGACGAAGAAGTTTGAGCCTTGCTACTACTTGACGTAGTCTGTCGTGAGGACGGCACCTGGGCTGCCACATCCATCATGGTCAAACCTGCCATGAGAGATACACACAACATCATGATTATCTTTTTCATATCAGTAATAATTTAATAGTTAGTGATTAAAAAGAAACACCTACAAGACATTTCTATACCCGAATGGTTTAATCATACTAATGACGAACAACAAATTTTCTTTTAACAATTCGTTTGTTATCATCACATGACAAAACATATAATCCTGACGGAAGTTCACTTACATCAATATGAGTTGTTGTTTTATTCGTAAAAACTTGTCTCACTTGACGTCCGCAAATATCATAAATAGATACAACTGCTGCATCTATTGATTCTTTTAGATCCACATATAAATTCTGATCAACAGGATTCGGATAGATAGATATATTTTCCATATTCAAATTTTCTACAGCATCGTCGTTCACATCCGTATGCCATGCCAATTCAAATCCGTCACCTGAAAGATAGTTGTCAGAGACAAATACCAAATTAAATCTATTGCCATTAAAGGTAACAGAAGGAGGAAGAACATTACCCGTATAAGTCGCTATGGGGACAAATTCGGCATTTGACATATCATACACCATCAATTTATCCTCCGGACTAACATCAAAAGTATGAAAATCAAACACAACATAGGAGGCTTCTGGTAGAACGAACAACCAATAGCACGAAGCATTTGGGCGATAATCCCCATCCGTACTTCCATCAGAAAGCACGCCAGAATATTCTCTTATCATTTGCGATGTACAATTGGGCCACTGAGTAGAATGAACGATAAAATCAAAGCGCCATCCTTCATCTGTCACAGAATCATCCGTCTTGAATGTAACATAAAGGCTATCCGCCGTAAAAGAACATTGTGTGTTATCATTAAGAGCACCTGAAAAAGTCTGCAACAGATGTCCTTGAGAGGGATTACCATCCCAGAAGCTCAAAGAGTCATGCCCCATTTGTGTTAGAAAATGCTGAATATTAACAGAGATTGACTCCATATAGGGTGCAGTAATAATATACGTACAATTAGCATTATTACTATAATCATGGGCATTACTTCCGTCTTCTATGGTACCAGAAACACTATTTATCAATTTATCACTACAATCATACGGATAAGCCGATGCCGGATAAATATACCTGACCATTGCTTGCCATTCGCTATAATTTCCCACTGCATTGTGTACACTATCATTATTTTCTAATAAATAATAGCCATTGCTATAGCCGCCCCAGCCAAAGTTAAAATGGAAAAAATCGTCTTCTGTATAACCATCGCAAACAAAGGCATGCCCTCCACCATCTACTTCACGTCCAGAGTAATACACGGGGCGACCTGCGTTCAACTCTTCTTTCAACATATTCTTCCATTGCTGGGAAGAATATTGGCGTTTATACATATATTCACAGTTGGATTGATATCCGAAATATGTGGCTAGGGCATATGGGACATCTTCAGAATATGCGCCTGAGCCATCTGCCCCATACATCATATCCACTGCGGTTGCCGCATGAAAAATCAACTTTGCCACCTCATTATTGTAGAAAGAAAGTTCATCCATCATCGCTTCATAGCAATAGGTCTGCTGAGAAAAATCAACAGTATAATCACCATATTCAGTATGATTCGTATGACTTCCAAATCCATTAACGGGATACCTATAATAATACATTATCATGGACATTGCCACCGCCACGCATCCGTTCGGAGTTCTATTATCGTAACCAGATGGGGCTTCATTATCAATTGGAGAGAAGCTATTATAATATTTGGATTGATTCCATTTTGCCGTGATCAAAGGAGATATCACAACTGTGTAAGAATCCTTCGCTCCCATCCGAGCCAAAGCATCCCATTTTTTTTTCACTTCTGTTGTGGCAGAGGCACCCATACGGCGTAGAGACAATAGTTCCTGCTTATATTGTTTCACCAACATTAAGGCTGCAGGTGCAGCTGTCTCAAAATCAAAATCTCCAACCATAGAAAATGCCAAAACAGGTTCTGAAGCATCCTCCATTGACATTAGAATAAAGCCTTGTTCAAAATTCAATACAGCTATCAAGGAGTCCTCACCTTCACAAAGGAAGTAGGAATTTTTTAGTTCATAATCAACGGTATTTGTATAAAGCGCCATCATTCTCTGATGGAAGGCAGATTGTCCTAATTGGATCACAGATTTACCATCTACAGGCATGGAGGAAACAGTAATTGCCGAGATACAGCAAATTATGGCGCACAAAAAAGATTTCGCATGATTAAGCATATCAACAAAAATTTTGCGGCGCAAAAATACAAAAAAAGGGCATTTTTGAAATGCCCTTTTTCTCTTATCATAAGTATACTTCTTACAGTATATTAAGATCTGGAATAGGATCAAGGAGATCATCGTCTTTTTCTTCGTGACTGGTTCCTCCCGCACTTCTTTGAAGTGAAGCGATCAAAGAGCCAATCATCTTGGTTAATTCCATCAACTGATTTCTGGAATATTCTCGGGCTTCTTCGCCTATCAACGAATTTCTATAGGCTATTTCCGTATAGACGACGCACTCACGCACAGAACTTTTCGCCATTTTCAAATAGTAGAGAAACTGGGTTTTATTCCTAGAAGAGCCTTCTGCCGTATTTAGGGCAATTCCCTGAGCAGACTTCAAAAAGGATTTCTTCAAAAAACCCATATCCGTATCGGTGTCGGATAATTTAACAGAAACTTCTCCATAGAGCCAGGTAATGTAATCCATTGCTTTCGCATAGATTCTCAGATCTTCAAATCTGAAGAAACTGACATTGTTTTCAAAATCGTTCATAATCGTAAGGTTAGTTCGTTAAACAATGGTGCAAAAATAAACTAATTTTTTAATTTACAATGTATTTCAATATTTTTTTTCACAATATAACGACAAAAAAAGACAACCCTATTCAAGCAATGATTGACTATCACTCATTTTTATTACTTTTGCGCCGCATCAAAAAAAATTCCTCAGTCATACGAAAATGGGAAAAGGTCAAAAGATAAAAGATATTTGGAAAGTCATCATTCAAGAATGGAAGACGCACTACAGGTTGGTTTTTTCCAATGAACAAACACACGAGCAACGTCTTACCATCAAGAACATCACTATCCAAAAAGCCTTCATCACCATTGTGATTACCGCTTTTGTCATAATCATTCTTACGACTATCCTTATTGCTCTCACACCGTTGAGGGTGTATATACCTGGTTATACTACGCAAAAGGACTATAAGGTTTACAAACAGACGGCGGCCCGCGTTGATTCTTTGGAAAAGGTCATTGACTACAACCAGCAATATATTGACAACATTCTTACCATGCTACGTGAAGAAGTACCTGGGAGCGAACTTTCTGAAGAGGAATCAGGCGCTGATGCCGAAGCCATCCCGCATGTTCACATGGGTATTCGAGATAAAAAACGAATGGCAGAGACAGAGGAACTGATAGAAGAATCCGAAATGATTCTAGGGCGTATTCAAAATGAAGGGAGCACCTCAACTCCCAACATTGATCAGGCCAAGATATCAGCAATATCCATCTATCCTCCTGCAGTTGGAGCAGTAACAAGTGTATTCAATGCGACAAAAAATCATTATGGAATTGACATTTCCGGAGGAAAAAACAGCCCTGTAAACTGTATTGCCGATGGAATGGTTATATTTTCTGGATATCACGCCACCGATGGTTACGTCATCATCATTCAGCATCCGGGAAATCTCATTTCCATATATAAGCGAAATGCCGCCTTACTGAAAAAGACAGGAGCAAGGGTTACCGCAGGGGAACCTATTGCCGTAATGGGCAGCACAGGAAACATTGAAGGGAAAAGCATCCACCTGCATTTTGAATTGTGGTATAACGGATTCCCCATTAACCCATTAGACTATTTAGTTATCCAATAAAACATAATGGAAAAAATCATCACCATTGATCCAGGCGCCGTTGTAGGACTATATGGCAGTAACAACAGCAATATTGACTTACTCACACACATTTTCCCAAAGTTAAAAATCGTTGCCCGGGGAAACGAAATCAAAGTCATTGGAGAGGATTCCGAAGTTGAGACTTTTGAAGAACGAGTTAGGTTACTGATTGTTCATCTTGAACAATTCGGAAAGTTAACAGAGACAGACATTCTAAACATTTCCGCCATGGAAGATGATAGTTTCTATCGACTAGACGGCGGTGATCAAAATGTGATTGTCCACGGACGCGAAGGCCGTATCATCAAAGCCATTACTCCTAATCAAAAGCGATTGGTTGAAAGTGCACAAAAAAATGACATGGTCTTCGTTGTTGGTCCTGCCGGTACTGGAAAGACCTACACAGCTGTTGCCTTAGCGGTGCGAGCTTTGAAGAACAAGCAGATCCGCCGTATCATTCTCACACGTCCTGCAGTCGAAGCAGGTGAGAACCTCGGATTCCTTCCAGGAGACCTTCGAGACAAATTGGATCCCTATCTTCAACCATTATATGATGCGTTATGGGATATGATTCCGATGCAGAAACTAATGTCCTACATGGAAGACAAAGTAATTGAAATAGCCCCACTTGCCTTCATGCGCGGGCGCACCCTAGACAATGCCTACGTCATTTTGGATGAAGCCCAGAATGCAACTTCTGCCCAATTAAAAATGTTCTTAACACGTATGGGCAAAAACGCGAAATTCTTCATCACTGGTGACATTACGCAGATTGACCTACCTAAAAACCAACAATCAGGGCTCATCCAGGCGGATCGAATTCTCAGCAAGATACCTGGTATTGACTTCATCTACATGGACACCAAAGACGTAGTTCGCCACCATCTTGTAACCAAGATCATCAAAAGCTACGAAGAATTTGAAAACAGGCAATTGGAAATAGAAAAAGAGCGTAAAGCCAAACGAATTGCTGAGAAAGAGAATACGTCCAATCCCGTAAGCGAACATGAATCGTAAAAAGCTACATATCCTATATCCCATAGGATGGGTTTTTGGATCTATTGCATTTATTCGCAGATGGTTATACCAGAAGCACATCCTACCCACCTATCATCCCAACATTCCTGTCATCTGCGTAGGAAACATTGCTATTGGCGGTACTGGAAAGACGCCTCATTCAGGATATATCACAAAACTTTTATCCACCGAGCATCATGTTGCCATGCTCAGCCGAGGATATGGGCGAAAGAGCAAAGGCTATCTCCTTGCCAATAATTTTCAGAAAGAGCAATTATCTGCAGAACTCATTGGAGATGAACCCCTGTTACTGCACGAAAGATTTCCTGATTTGCCTTTGGCGGTTGACGGGAACCGGAAAGAGGGCATTATCCGTTTACAGCAATATGCACCAGAGACAGACGTTATCATCATGGACGATGCATACCAACATCTATCTGTCACCCCCACGCTCAAACTCATTTTAACAGAATATAGTAGACCCTATTTTGAAGATTACCCAATGCCTGCTGGGCGACTTCGGGAATTTCCTTCCGCCGTGAATGAAGCCGATGCCGTCATCGTCACAAAAGTAAGTGAATCAATTTCCGAAGAGGACCGTTCCATTTGGCGCACCAAGTTACAGCTGCGAGAAGGCCAGCCCTTATTCTTCACCCACTACGCATACTCTGCCCCAGAGCCCGTCACACCATCCGCACAAAAACATCCTCTTTCAGAAAGCATGCCCATCATCCTCATGACTGGAATAGCACATTCCGAACCTCTTGCGGAACATTTACGAAACAGCTACAACATCATAAAGCATTTGAAATTTCCAGACCATCACCGATACACCTTGTTGGAAATAGAAAAAATCAAACAGACCTATTTCCACACAGACGCCCCTCCCGTACTTTTCACAACTGAAAAAGACTGGATGCGCCTTCAATCCAGCCACATTAAAAAATCATTATCTTTGCTGCCGATATTCATCCTTCCTATTGAAGTTGAATTCTCCTCAGAACAAGAAAGTCAAAATTTCACAAATATCATCATCAACCATGTTGGAAGAAAAACGCAAAAAAATTGAAGAGACCATTTCCTATTTAAATGACGTAAAAAAAGGCAGTCCTAAAATCGCCATCGTCTTAGGTTCCGGGCTTGGTGGATTGACCAAACATATCGACATCCTTTTGGAAATCCCCTATCAGCAGATTCCACATTTTCCCGTTTCCACGGTACCTGGGCACAAAGGAACTTTGATATTCGGTCGGTTGAACGGCGTTGAAATCATTGTTTTCAACGGAAGATTCCATTACTACGAAGGTCATTCCATGGATGCGTTGACCTACCCCGAACAAATCCTTTCTGGCATTGGTATTAAGACACTGATCCTATCAAATGCCGCAGGCGGCATGAACCCGACCTTCAAAGTCGGTGACATCATGATCATCAAGGACCACATCAATCTTTTTGGCACCAACCCACTTATTGGTCCCAACGACGACGAACTCGGGCCTCGATTCCCCAATATGAGTGAAGTGTATTCTCACCGGCTCATCAAAATAGCCTATGGCGTGGCACAAGAGCAGCAGCTCCATTTACAAGAAGGTGTCTATTTAGGAGTAACTGGTCCTTGCTTTGAAACGCCAGCTGAATACATGGCATTTCACATTCTTGGAGCAGATGCTGTTGGTATGTCCACCGTACCGGAAGCCATCATGGCACATCACCGGGGAGTGGAGATTTTCGCACTTTCCGTCATCACCGACCTTGGTGTGGTTGGGCAAATCATGGAAGCCACACACGAAGAGGTGCTCCAGGCCGCCAACACAGCGGAGCCAAAGATGGTGCAGTTAATTTGCGCTATGCTTCCCAAGATATAAGGTGATTAAAACAGAATCGGCAATAACATTTCAATAATTACAGCCACTAAAACGGCCACCAACGCCACACGTACTAATCCTTTGTCCTTCCAGGCCAAGACAATGGCAACCATTGTAGCGATAGCCGCTGACACAAAATGAGGAGATGGGGCGCCAGTTGGTGTAGTGGAGTACAATACATCTGGAAATGTCATAGCGGAAAGCACACAGAATGGTATGTAATACAAAAAATCCTGTATCCACTCATTTTCCAACTTCGTGCGGACAAAGCCAATCGGAATAACGCGAATTAAATATGTAGTCAGGGCCATGACCAATACCCCCAGAGCAACATTCTCCATACTACACATGAAGACCTCCTTCCATCAATGCCTTGAGGCGTCTTTTTCGATGACGTTTCACTTCTTTGATACTTGCACATATCGCCGCAGCCATAATAGCTGAAATAATAATAGACCAGCCACCGCCACCACTTTTGGAGAGCACATTGATTCCTGGTACATATTTAAATATACAAGATAAAATAGCAGACACAAACACCGCAATGGCCACCTTGCGCCCCGTACGTGCAGGAGGAATGATGATAGCAATAAACATACAATAGAGTGCTATCCCGAAACAACCCTGCAGCACTGGAGGAAGTAAGCTAGAGGCCACAGCTCCTAAGAACGTGCCCAATGTCCATCCGATAATGGGAGTCGCCATCAGACCACCGAAAAACGGAAACTTCACATCACCCTTTTCCATGGCTGCCAAAGCAAAAACCTCATCAGTAATACAGAAAGCCATCACCGCCCTTTTATAAAACGGCATCTCCGACGCCACCTTCTGGGATAAGGAAAGAGACATCAGCATATAACGCAAATTGATAACTAAAGTAGTGATGACCAACTCAATATAAGGAGCACCACCTTCAATAAGCCTGATGCCCGCAAACTGACCGGCAGAAGCCATATTTGTTAGAGATATAATGGTGGCTTCCAACGGATTGAAGCCCATCTTTACGGCAATCAGTCCGAAGGTAAAAGAAACAGGGATGTATCCCAAGCAGATTGGAAAACCCTTCTTTATACCCCTAATAAACTCATTCATAAGTAGTTGCACTTTCTTTGTTTGAGGGTGCAAAGATACAAAAAATGGCCTTTGGTTCAAAGCATAAAGTTTAAGGAAATCTCATAAAAAACATCACACCATAATTTGATTTTAACAAACTGTGTTTTGTGAATGGAAGGAGTGGGGAAGGAATCTGTTGCCATTATTCCACGTGGCGGTAGGTGAATCGGTAAGCTGGCTCGGTCGATGTTGAGCCAGCATAGTGATGATACATGGTTACGGGAAGCCCTTGCTGGTTGTATTCGTATTCCCAGGTTTCGCCAACAGTTTGTGAATAAGAAAACTTCACGCTCGTCATATTGTTAGGGGAAAGATTCCTGACATAGGAAGGGTATGTTGAACCCATTCCAAAGATGGGCTCAAATACAAAGGCATTATCCAAATTGAAGTTGGGGCGGGGATGGTTGTCGTATGTATATTCAGTAGTCCTTATTTCATATTCCCCCGTTAATTCTCCCCAATTATCTGTTATAGGGTATGGTGAACAATCACGTATCACATTGCCTTGCGCATCGTAATCTAAATGTGTGTATCCCATTGGGCATCCTGGAGAATAGATGCTGTCTATCAGTCCGTTATGGTAGGCGTAACAAATCTCGTTGTTGCCATAAGTGACTTTTATAGGTCGCCCTTCGTTATCATAATAAAATAGTATGTCATAATTGCACGGATTGCTCGGCTCGGTTAGAGAAGCGATTTTTTGCAGCCTTCCGCCTTGATAATAAAACGAATCAATCAAAACAGTTGTATGTACCCCGTAGTAATCTTCATAGGTGTCATGCGTGACGATACTGACCAGACGATAGTTCTCGTCATAGTTGTAGGCGGCCTCAATATGGTTGTTCTCATCTAGATAATAAGATATTTCCGACACCACATAGTCGGTACGGTTCATGGGCATTGGCCATTCTTGTTGAAATGCAGTAGATGGAGTGGGATCGAGAGGATCAGTGCATGCGGTTAGGGATAATAGAATGGCGGCTACGGTGAAAATGGGAAGAAGTCTGTTCATAATAGTAGTTTTTTTGCGGTTGATATTGGAATGCTGATTTTAACAGCCAGAAATGACCTCCATAGCAGCCTTCAGCCCATCAATGGCAGCACTCATGATACCGCCCGCGTAGCCGGCGCCCTCGCCCATCGGGTAGATGCCGGGAATGTCGCATTGGCGGTTGTCGTCGCGCACGATACGCACGGGTGAGGAAGAACGAGTCTCTATGCCCGTCATCACAGCGTCAGGGTCGTCAAAGCCGTGCATCTTTTTTCCAAACAAAGGCAGTGCCTCGCGCAAAGAATCCACAACATATTTGGGCAGACAACGCTCAAAGTCGCAATAGACCAGTCCGTGTGGGTAGGAGGGTTTTACGCTTCGGTACATCTTGGCGATTTTTCCTTGAAGAAACTCGCCTACCAGGTTGCCGGGTGCGCGGTAGTCGCCAGCCACCTCAAAGGCCATCTTCTCGTATTTTTCCTGATATTCCAAACCATCCAAGGGACTGTCGTTGTAAAAGTCATCGGGTGTCACATTGACGAGGAGGGCACTATTGGAGTTTGCTTTGTCGCGGTTGTGCTCGCTCATACCATTGGTGACGATGGTGTTGAGTTCGCTGGCGGAGGCCATCACGGTGCCGCCGGGACACATACAGAAGGTATAGACGCTGCGCTCTTTGAGGTGGATGACGCCCTTGTAAGAGGCAGGTGGCAGTATCTTGGCTGCCTCGCCGTACTGCATACGGATGATGCGGCGCTGTTGGTGCCCAATGCGCACACCCATTGAAAGGGGCTTGGACTCCATCTTCAGCCCGCGCGCGAACAATTGCTTGATGGTGTCGCGGGCCGAGTGCCCCAGACCTAACAGGAGGTGCTCCGTGGTGAAAATTTTCCCATTGTGGCAGGTGATGCGCAAAATGTCCTCCTTTTGCGCAAAGTCGGTGAAAGTGGTGTTGAAATGGAACTCGCCGCCCAAGGATTCGATTTCCATCCGGATGTTGCGAACCACTTTCTCCAAGTAGTCGGTGCCGACGTGCGGATTCTGCATATAGGTGACATCCTCGCACGCGCCGTGTTTGAAGAACTCTTCTAAGACGAACTGGTTGTATTCGCTGTGGACGTTGGTGTTGAGTTTGCCGTCTGAGAACGTGCCCGCACCGCCTTCTCCAAACTGCACGTTGGAGTTCGGTTGGAGCACCTTGTTGTATAGAAATTCGTTGACAGAGCGTTTCCGGTCTTCTATCTTTCCACCACGCTCGATAACGATGGGCTTGGCATTGCAACGCGCCAAGTAGAGGGCGGCAAACATCCCAGAAGGCCCGAATCCGACTACGATGGGGCGATGTGTGCCTTTCCATTCTGGATAGGTGATTTCAATGTCCGGTTTGCATTCCGAAACACCTGCTTCGCCCAAAAGATGTTGGTATTTGTCGGGCAAGGTGACAGCCACTTGGTAATCATATACTACGTTGTTCTTTTTGCGGGCATCAACTGCCTGACGTAAAATTTTGAAGTCTTGAAGGTCTTTCCCGTCAATATGATATTGGCGGAAAACCTGATTCTTGACGTTAGGATTCGCGCAGACGGGAATCCTAATATTGGAGAGTTTGAGACGCATAATAATAAGGGTAGAGACGGTGCACTGCAAATGTAGAGACGGTGCATTGCACCGTCTCTACGGGATGTCAATTATCGATTTTCGTACATTTTCTTGTAATATTCAACGTATTCGCCGGAGGTGACGTGGTTGAACCATTCTTCATTGGCTAGATACCAATCCACGGTTTTTTCAAAGCCCTCGTCAAACTTCACGG
>JAZRYC010000157.1:0-6347 GCA_045600525.1 Bacteroidales bacterium | reverse complement strand
AGATACTGGCCCTTGCCGGAAATGTTTCCCTCGATGCGGTGACTGTAGCCGCGCCCGCGCGTTATCGTGTCAACCACCTTTCCGTCAGCGGAATAGATGCGCACCGTCACCGGCGTTTCGGTCGGATATGTCGCCTCCAGCACGAAATGTCCGCCGTTCGGGTTCGGATAGAGCGTGTATTGTCCGATGGTTCCGCCGGAATCTCCACCGATTTCTGAAACGGCTCCGCGCTGTTCTATCACGGATGACAAATCCATAAGCGTCATCTGCGCAAAACAGAACCTGTCGCTGCCATTGTTGTCAGTGTCCCACTGTACATCACTGAAAACAAGCGTTTTGCGTGCCGTGTCTATTTCAGTTGGAGAGAAAATCTCCAGATTTTCAAGCAGGTATTCCCCGCTTCCGCTGCGGTCGATGAGCAGCACATATCCGTCCAGACTGTCGCTCCACGCCCATGCGTCCACACGCAGCGTTGTTGACTTTTGTTGAATGTCGCTACCAATGGCTTTGACCAGTGCGTCACCGTAACGGCTGACTGTCAAGTCGTTGTCAAGATAGAGTTCCGTTGATGTACCGAAGCCGTCAGCACCGCAGCCCACCATCAGGAAACTGCCGTCGGCGAGCGTGTCGCCGTTCAGCGCGTTGGTCTCCGCAATGGTGCCGAGACCGATGGTCAGCATACCGTCGCGCATTCCGCTCTGTTTCTGGTGGAGCCCGAAAAAGTCGTCACGCCCGATGCCGATGACGTTGTCGGAGAAACTCGGCAGCGAATCTCCCGACCATACCACGGTCCCGGCAGATGAAACGTATGGGGAAGCATGCAGCGTAACGCCGTATTTCACAGCCAGATAGCTGCACCACTGGTAGAGCGATGTGTCGGAAAAGTCCTCAGTGCCAGGCAGAAGCAGCAATTCCGCCACGCGTCCCGTCAAGAAGGCGCTATCGTTCGCCCCGACGATGCCCGAGCAGAGCAGCGTGTCGGACATCCCGTGCCGGCGCCACAACTGCGTGAGACTGTTGACGATTCGGAACGGAGATGCGGAATCCGCATATAATATTGTACTTCCGCTGTTTGCAATCCTGTTCGTGGTCAGGGCCAGGGCGTGCGTGCTGTCGGCCAGGAACGACCAGACCGGCATTTCGTTCTGTCCGCCCGTATCGGCCTGATAGACAACGATTACCGTGTTCGCCTGCTCGGTCACTGCCACTGGCGGAATGCTGAGCGCGGTGCTGCTGAAGTAGTATGCAGGATTGAAATTCAGCAACGAATCGGCTGTTTTTAACGAATCGGTGACGAATGTGGCGTCGTAGCCGTTGCCGGAGATGTCGTGCCACACATTGTCGGTTGAAACATAGTCGGCACGAAGCCACAAAACGGGAGAAGTGATTTGGGCGCTGGCACTATATGCCAAGGCCAATAAAATCAGCAATAATGTGATTTTGACTTTTTTCATGGTGTAATGATTTTTTGAACGCCACAAATTTACTGTTATTTTAATGTGAAAGTCAAGTGTTATTTTCTTAATAAAAGTTAAAATTTCACACACATCGAAAATCAGCCTGCGAAAATTCCAACTTATTGAACTTCAGTATGATTTTTGCTTCCGACTTGTGCATATACCGTTCGGTGACCTCCAGCGAGCTGTGGTCGGCGAGCTCCTTCACAAACTTGGCGGGCACGCCGCCCTCGAGCATCTCCGTTATACCGGTGTCCTTCAGCGAGTAGAACTGGTACTTCAGCGGCAGTTTCAGTGCGGTGCGCATCTTGGCCCACGTGCGCGCCGTATCCTTCGAACTTTTGAGCGTCGTACCGGGAAGGTAGTCGTCGGAAAAGATGTAGTCATCGGGGTTATAGACCTCGAGTTTTTCCAGATACGCCATGATTTCCTTAGGCACGGCTATCGTACGCGCCTTGCCGTTCTTGGCCACGTCCGATGGGATGTTGATTAGCCCTTCAACGAAGTCTATGTCTTTGATTTTCAGCATCAGCATCTCCTTCGGGCGGATCAGGCAGCGGTAACAGAGCTGCATTATATATAGGTAGGGGATCTGGTCGTTCTGTATGAAGTAATCCGCAATTCTCTGTCTGATGTGGGGCGGAATGAGGTCACGGAACTTTTCTTCCTCGCGTCGGCGCGGCATTTTCGAGAAGGGGTTTTCCTTGATCCAGTCGCGGGTGACGAAGTGGTTGAAGAGGTTCCGGAAAAACTCAAGGTAACTGTTATAGGTGGCCGCTCCGATGTCGAGCCGGGCCGCGAGCGCGTCCATCACCTTGCCTGCGTCGTGCATGGTGAACAGCTTGATCGGCAGCTGCAGTTTGCCCCCGTTTTGCATCAATGCGTTGAACCATTTCAGGTAAGAGTGATAGCTTCTCACGGTGTCGGGACGGACGTTCGGACACTTTGAAGCGAGGAAATCCTTGATGCCCTTTTGCAGCGAGGTGCCTCTGAAGAAAGCGTCGTTGTCGAGGAACGGGTTCCAGCCCTCGTACAGTTTCTGGTTGATTTCTGTGCAAAGTCGGGTGGCGAAGCGGTCCCGATTGCGGGCACCCTGCACGCGGTTGAGTTTGATGCGCTTGCGGACCAGTTCGTCGGTCTCCGGATTTCTGACGTAATATGCTACGTACGAGCATTTTGCCTTGTGATACTCCGCTGGGCGGAAGTCAATGAAGATCATAGCCATAATTGTTCCTTTTTTTATGAAATATTGCAAAAAAATGTCACGAATCTGGCACGCTTTTGTCCCGTTTTTAGATTTTAAAGTCCGTCGAATCGTAGAGTTGTCAATACTTTTCGGTAGTTTTTGGAAAGCGGAAGCAGAAAAAAGAGCGGGTTGCAAACTTAATGAAAAGTTTCATATATTTGTGGCCTGAATTCCGACGTATGGAAAATCTTTCTTACACATCGTGTACAAGCCCCAGTTTCATCTGTGGAGAGTGGCTGCACAACCCCACGCTCTCCCTCTGGCTCAGCGTGGATCCGCTCTCCGACAAGTATCCCGGAGTGACTCCGTACGCGTACTGCGCGAACAATCCGGTGATGATGAAAGACCCGGACGGGAGGATTTTTGAATTATGTGGGGAGCAAACTGATGTTGACGAAACAGTTCAACTCATGAACAATTGTATTCCATCGTCAACTCCTATTTTTGGTCTTGATGGGAATATCGTCACTGCCCGAGATTTAACAAATGAAGAGTACTCAAATTTATCAGCGGAGCAAAAGGCTTTTTATCATACTATTTCCTCTGTAGTTACTGACGAGACGACAACAAGTATAGACATTGTCCGAAATAGTAGTGACGTTTTTATAGGTTCTTTCTATGGGCGATCAATTGACATTGGTGATATTGAAGCTATAGGAGAGGGACCAGCAATGAATTGTTATTCTACATTTGGACATGAAGTGGCAGAACAGAGAGCTTTCCAAAATAGTGGAGGTCAAAAATCATATATGATTTGCCATTTTATGTATGGCGTCCAAGCGGAAGAAGCCATCTCTGGTTTTCACAGAGGACATGAATTCGGGATTGGTCATAGTCTGTGGATGAATTTTTACAGAGTAACAGAGAGTGACGAAGTCGAAGATATAAAGATTAGAATACAATATGATCAGAATTACAATATACAATCTGTCATAAGATATCCTTTCAACAGACTAATATCATTTTAAAATGAAACGCTTAATGGTAATTATTTTCTCAATCATACTTTTTGTAGGAGAAGGATTTGGACAAGGGAATGCATGGGATAAGACTGACACTATGAGCATTGGAAATTTCTCAACATTGCCATTGTCCAATCATCATTTTTGTTTGGATTGCAATTCATCAAAAGCAAAAAAAGAATTCGCAAAAAGGTGGGAGTATTTGGATTCGATTTGTGTGACAAATCAGTATGCACAATCGGATGATGCACTGTTCCATAAATATATTTTCTCTTTTGAACAGATAACACAAATACAGGTTAGCTCATGCGATTCTGTGTCATATAGCGTTTTAGACGCTTGGTGGCTTTGGTTTATGATGTATTCGGATTGGCTTTGCTGGGATTCATATAACAATTGTATATATATCAAACCTGAAACCTATATTAACGCTACGGCTAAAACGTTATTCTCGAAGCCCCCGCAATCACCTTTTGGCCGTCCTTCTCGCAAATCGTACACTCCATTATACTAAGATGATGTTGTAAAAGAAACAGATTGGTTGCAAAAAAACTTTATCTTTGCCCCCTCAAAAAAACAATAAAATATGCCCCAACTTTCACCTCTAACCTCTCACTTTTCACCTCCCCCCTCGGCGTGGCTGCACAACCCCACACTCTCCCTCTGGCTCAGCGTTGATCCGCTGTCGGACAAGTACCCCGGAGTGAGTCCGTACACGTACTGTGGGAACAATCCGGTGAGGCTGGTGGACCCGGACGGGAGGACTGTAGTCCCTAATGATGAGGATGCACGTCAGATATACAATGAATACAAGTCTGAAGTCACGTCACGTCTTGCTAAGGCAAAAGAGATGGTGTCAGGTTTAAAACAACAACAATCATTGGGCAAAAAAATTAGCGATAGAAAGATTAGCCGTGCAGAAAACAAAGTCAATCAATATCAATCTATTTCGGACGAACTGTCAAATATGGAGGAATCCTCAATCGTTTTTAGAATAAATGCTCATACAACTGGTAATTGCACTTCAGCATATGGATCTACAACATATAATGTTTCAACAGGTGAAGTTAACATTAATGTCGGAGATGGGGCAACTATAGTGAATGAGAATGGATTTCATGATTACATTACCCCGATGATGATTATTGCACATGAACTTAAACACGGTTTCCAATACCTTAAACAAGAATTGGATTTCAATGAAGATGGGACACAAGGGGGATTGCTATATGATTTTACTGATGAGCAAGCAGCAATAAAGCGGAGCGCATTGTTTGGCCCTGTAAGCGTGAACTCTTTAGAAAGATCATATGGCATCGGTGCACTTCAAAATCGAAAGGAATCTCGCTCATATAACCAATTAACACCAATGCAAAAAAAATCATACGATGCACAAAAGGCCCATGGAATATATCACTAAGAGTTATAGTATCATTTGTTTAGTTCTAACTATCGTACTGTCTTCCTGCAAGATGTATTCCTATGAGGACATCTGCGGCGAATACGTTATGGATTTTTCCAACAGCTTTTTTGAACAAAAGTGGACTATAAATCTTCATGATTCAGGTGATTTTGTATTGACAGAGCCCAGAATCGGCTTACTGGGACCAGACACACTCTCTGGGGAATACACCATAGCCGGCAACAAGATAATATTGAATTTGGGCAATGCCAATCAGTATCAATACAAGCCAAAACTTGGGGACACCATAACCATACTCCATTTTTACGACAAAGAAAACGTCAAACCGCGATATTGCGAGGTAAAAATTTTTGGTCCATTTGAAAACGAGATGAGAATAACAGAAAACGACACGATTAAAGGTTTTTTTGATAGCATTGTCTGCTCAACACTCCTGACTGATAGTTTGGTCATTTACCCTGCTCACATCGGATATGAAATGAATATCTATCTATGGCACGATGCTATTCCTTTTAGCGCTTCGTACTGGGAGTTCCCCCAATTCCTGATTCGTTCCAAAAATAAACTTTGTGACCCGAATAGGTTGTTTGTGAGAAAAAAACGGAATATATACAAACGGGAATTATAATCCAACTGCCAATTGTTGCTTATAATTAGAAATTCTCGTATCTTTGCCCCCACAAAATTTCTCGCAAAAACCAAAAAAATATGCCCCACCTCTCACTTCTCACCTCTCACTTCTCACCTCCCGCCTCGGCGTTGCTGCACAACTCCGAGCTCTCCCTCTGGCTCAGCGTGGATCCGCTGTCGGACAAGTACCCGGGAGTGAGTCCGTACGTGTATTGCGCGAATAATCCGGTGGTGATGGTGGACGTGGATGGGAGAGAAGGAATCGTTGTCTCTGGTGGCGAGTACGATGGCAGCAGATATAAATATAACTTTATCGAACCTGCAATCAAGCGTTTGAAGGAATTGAAGTCAGCTGGAAAGGATGAATCCATAACATGGGTGGTTATGGAAGCTGGCTATTCTAATGATGATATTGCGAATTTTAAAAAAGTTGCAGATGATTTAGGAGTTGGTCCTTTCTTCCCCGCGAATTTCCTAGTCATCCGCACTTTTAGGTTGCTTTTTGCCAGATCGAAAGCCGTTTCGGAGACCGGGATACTGTCGAACAGCTCGTTGAAAGCGGTCCAGGCATCAATAACCTTGTCGTTTTGTGTGCCGATGAAAGAGTAATTGTAGGAAATGTCGTCCTT
>JAZRYC010000156.1:0-19859 GCA_045600525.1 Bacteroidales bacterium | reverse complement strand
TAATCTCTTTTTTTATTTTGTCTGTCCCGACTTTATCGCTTGCGAATCTCAAAAAAAATCCTTGAGTATTTGCTACATCTTTCCATTCTTTCAATGAACCTCCCAAACCGCTTCCCCTCATCTCACCGGGCTGCCCCGTTTCCCTCTCATTTGGGACCGCAAAAATAGTGTTTTGAACTTTACCTCGGCACTCTACAACGCACTTTTTTTTGCTTTTTTTGTTATATCGCTGATATTCAGTAAGAAAAAATTTATTTTTTCGTTTTTTTATCGCATAAAACGGAGTTTTGGACCGTTTTCACATTGATTTTCACCTGAAATATCACCTTGAAAAACGGCTGTTTCGGAGTTTTTTTTTAAATCATGCAAAAAACATGCTCTTATCACCCTTCAAACCACGATAATTATTCTACAATTTTACTTTCTTTGCACAAATAAGAACCAGCGTTAAAACATTTTTTTCAAACACATATAATCATATCAAAAAAAGTGTACCTTTGCAGCCCTTTTACAAATTTATTATTAACCCTAAAAAGAAAGAGGTATTATTTATGATTATTGTTCCCATTAAAGAAGGCGATTCTATTGAAAAAGCGCTCAAAAAATTGAAAAAGAAATTTGACAAAATTGGTATTAAAAAAGAAATTCGTGCTAGACAAGAATTCACCAAGAAGAGCGTCATTAGACGGGAGCAATTGCGTAAAGCCATCTATGTACAGCAACTTCGCGCTGCTGAAAACGAATAATTGATGGTTTTACTAACTATGAAAAACAGGGGATTCCCTGTTTTTTTTTCTACCTACATTTATACTAATAATATATATACAATATCTAAAATGGTTCCATATAGGCATGATGATTTCATAGATTATTTACATTATGAGAAGCGAGTTTCTATACACACCGTCAGTGCCTATCAAAACGACCTTACACAATTTTTCCAATTCTGCCAGGAGCATCTTGACATTCCATCATTAGATAAAGTTTCAGCATCCGACATCCGAGTATGGATCATATCATTACTGGAGGATGAAGGTCTTTCAGCCAGATCTGTTAATCGAAAAATCAGTGCCATCCGCGCCCTATACCATTATAAACTTAAAATCGGTGTATTAAAAGATAATCCCCTTAATCAAATACAGGCACCCAAATTCAAGCAGTCACTTCCTGAATACGTTGAAGAAAAGGACATTGATTTACTATTTTCAGAAGAACTATTTTCCAGTGATTTTTCTGGATTGCGTGATCGATTGATTATTGAGTTATTTTACGCAACGGGTATTCGGGAATCGGAATTACTCGGAATCAGGCATCATGATATAGATTTTCAAGAAAGACAAATCAAAGTTTTAGGGAAGCGCAATAAAGAAAGGCTCATACCATTCGGACCGAGGATGGATGCTTTATTAACATCGTATATGGAATATTATGAAAAAAAGTATGAGCCAGGCAATGAAAATTATTATATCTTTGTAACCGGCAAAGGGGAGAAATTATACCCTAAAGCCGTCTATAGAATTGTGCGAAAATATTTGGATATGGTAACCACTATTGAAAAACGAAGTCCCCATGTGATCCGCCACACCTTTGCCACGCACCTGTTAAACAAAGGTGCGGACCTCAACGCCATCAAGGAGATTCTCGGGCATAGTAGTTTGGCAGCCACACAAATATACACGCATAATTCCATGGAGAAACTTAAATCTATTTACAAACAAGCCCACCCACGGGCATAAACAAAGGAGGTCATTATGACAATTAACATCTCATCTGTCCATTTTAAAACGGACCAAAAGTTAGAAGCTTTCATCAATGAAAAAGTTGAGAAACTGAACAAGGTTCACGATGGCATTATCGGCGCAGACGTCACCTTGAAACTCGAGAACACTGATACTCCAGAAAATAAAACGGTAGAAGTCAGAATGAAAATACGTGGCAATGACGCACTTGCCTCCAAAACGGCCAAAAGCTTTGAAGAAGCCACAGACTTAGTTGTGGACGCTTTGAAAAAACAACTTATGAAAGTAAAGGAAAAGGAACAAGTCAAAAGATAACCTCACATTGTGACTTTTCAAACTTTTTTATTTTTAACTATGATGCAGATTTTTCTGTAAGACGATTTACACGTCACCCATAAAAGCGAGAGCGCCGATTTAAGATCGGCGCTCTCGCTTTTATACAACATCAAATAAATATAAAGTTATTTAACATAGTACGTTAACCTCATATTGATGCTTACTCTTTTCTGTTTGGAAGAAGTATTATAGGCTCCACTCCAAGAATAACTATCTTCAGAAGAATTCGGAGCCGTTATTTGAAAAACACCTGTCGTGGCCGTTTTCAGATTTCCCAGTTTAGCACCGGCACTACGAGTAATAGCTTCGGCTCTATCTCTCGCATTTTTGGATGCTTCTGCCAACATTTCCATTTTCAAGTCTGAAAGTCGTGTATAATAATACTCCGGCTCTTCACTCAAAATCTTAATATTCTGATCATATAAGTCCGATATTCCACGAATGATTCTCTCAATTTTATCTACATCTTTGGACTCCACACGAACAACCTGACGTGCCTGATATCCCCTGAAAATTTCAATGGAGCGACCTTGTTCGCTATCCCAACGATAATCATATTGGGGTGTTGTGGAAATATTCATAAAATCCACCTCTTCATCTTTAATACCTTTATCCTTAAGGAAATTTTTTACAATCACATTTTGATCTTTAACGGCATTATAAGCACATTTCATATCCATATCCGTCACATCGTAGCTCAAATTCCATACTATCAAATCCGAAGTAAAATCTTTTTCAGCCAAACCAACAACGGAAACTGTTTTCGTAGGTTTCTTCGCTTGATAATAAGAAATGCCCACAGCCAAAGCAGCAAAAAAGAAGCATATTCCAGCCACAATTACAAAAATCAAAGTATTATTCTTCATAAGATTAATTTTTAAATATACTATCTAACGATAAAAAAATATAAAATTGTACGACTATCTAATTAACGTAAGAGAACCATGTAACGGGAACGAAAATTGTCCTGACAGCGTATTTACAAAAACATCGCATCCATAAAAATAAACACCTTCCGAACATGGTTTATGGGTATTCTCATCCTCCCCATCCCACATAATCGCCGGATTTTCCGTTGAATACACTCGGCGTCCCCACCTATCATATATCTGCATAAATATTTTCACAACTCCATGGTAAGGCGCAAACGGGACAAATAAATCATTAACTCCATCATCATTAGGGGTAAAAATATTGGGAAGTCGATAATCCAAACAACTGTAAATATCCATACATGATGTGTCGGAAATATTTGTGACATTATGATTAGAATCTGCCACTGACAAGGCAAAACACCCCACAACGACATCCATACCAGTCAATTGATAATCGCACGGAGAAGGATAACAATTATTTGTAAAACCAACCAGCGAATCCACACATACAAATTCCGACTGTAAAGTAGGTTTATAATAAAAATAATAGGAATAGGCATCCGATGCGGCGCTATCTGAAGAAAATGTCCACGAATAATTTACCGTTGAACAATCAGTTGTCACAGCAACCGTTGGAAGTTCTGGGGGCACATTGTCATACGGGGACGCGCACACCTGCTGGGAACGATTAAACAAAGGGCCTATTGTATCCGGAATCCAATAATAGCCCTCTGCTCCAACATAATAGCAATAACTATCATGATTGTTCAAACCTATGTCCGTATATGATGTATTAGCAGTCTGAGCAATCGTATCCCATTGATTCATAGACATATTATACCGACATATCCAATAACGTACATTGGTCCATGGTTGATTATCCTTCCATGATAGCATCAACTTCCGGTCACCAGACTGAATATTTAAATAAATAGATGGCGCTGGATCAGAGCATTCCACCACTACATCCTCATTTTGAAGTTCAACATAATATACGTACTGTTTATCACGCGTATTCCTATCATGGTCAATAAAAGACATCGCATCGGGGACGGCCGGTATTGTCGTCAATAAAGTAAAATTCGTATCCTCTGTATTTTTGGCATACAACTTATATTCGTACGGAGGCGGAAACGCAATAGAATCAAGTTCTGGAGGCATAAGCCATCTTACCAAAATATTGCCCAAAATCGAATCCGTTGTCAGCACGTCCGTGTTCACCACCAAGGGGGCGTCATTGGCAATATGCACACATACTTCATCTGAGACATAACTTTCTGCCCCGTCTGCAAAGAAAGCAACCACACGATAGCAATACTCATTGGCATGGAAGAGATCCAACGTTGAACCATCATCCACAAAAGACGTGTCATCCCATGCATTAGTCGAACCTATCTTCATATAGCCCCATTCTTCTGGCATACCTGTTTGGCAATAATCGGGTTCAAAGGGCGAACTTCCATTTTTACGATATATATCGTACCCGACCGCATTCAAGCAAGAATCAGGCTGCCATGATAAAACGACACTATTTCCCATAGGCTGAGCTTGAAGATTTTTGGGAGCCGGCGCAACGACTTGTACATGAAGGGTTTTAAACGATACCAATTCTACCTGAGGGCCATTATCCTGTGCCTTAAAAAGAACACTATATGGTTCTTTTTTCACATGTTCGCACTGCGTGTACCAAACAAAATGGGTTATAAAGGGGACTTCTTGCGTAACCTGCATAAAATGTGCTGGCGAAACATCTGTATAAAGCGGCTCACCTGTGGCAGAAAGCATTACCTGCGTGGAGGTTGGATCTACCACAGAAATTGGCAAGACCAACTGTGTTCCAGCCAATACACATGTATCATGCAATACAATTTCAGGCGGTTGGTTGTTACATGGAGCAATCGTAATCTGCATATCACGAACCATACTACTAATCATCACTCCCTGGCGCCATTCCTGTATCAAAATGGCAATATTATATTCTCCAGCCATCGTAGGAGCATCCCAAATCAGATCGCCGGTTATAGGATCAATGGAGATAACATTTGACGCATTAGGGAATGAATAGCCCGGAATATCTTCTCCTTCATATCCTCTACAATTGATAAGACTATAAGAAAGGCTGTCTCCATCCACATCAAAAGCACCCGGATTGTGGTAATAGGTAACATTTGTGCATCCATTATCAATAGGTGGATTGAGCAATTGCGGAGAAGAATTTTCACCAATGAAAGGATTGATCACAACAATCGTTTCAATAAAAAAGGGAATTTCCACAGAACCGGGGATGTTCACGATTCCGGCATTTCTATTGGGATCTTCAAAGGTAACATGAAAAGTTCCGACCGCAGAAAAAGTATGTTGGGTAATATAAATATTCTTGCTTATGTCATTACCAAGATCTACTTTCTGAGAACGGTCAATCGTCGAGAAACTTCCGTCGCCCCAATACACTTCGATTTCAGGTCTATCGGCAGGACTTGGTGTATAGGTATATGTTGTAATCGTAAATTCATAAGTAAGTCCCGACACATAAGTATAGCTTATTTCGCCTGCCCTTTGGTGCGTGGCGAACAACAAATTCACATAAAGCAGAAACACGCCCAACAACAGCGAGCGAAACCGAATCATCTTCCGTTTATTCATCTATGATTCTTTGGACTAATCCGTCAATCAAACGATATCGTTGACCGCTTTGCGGACAAATCGCCTCGTTTTGATCATCAAAATTCAACTTACAACCATATTCACTTATCCAACCCGTTTGAATAGCCGGATTCCCCACAAACAAGGCATAGTCTGGCACATCCTTTGTTACCACGGAGCCCGCTCCAACAAAGGCATATCTTCCAATAGTATGGCCGCAGACCACAGTAGCATTAGCTCCAATAGAAGCCCCTTTTCGAATGATTGTAGATTTAAACTCCTGCTTCCTTTCTATGAAGCTACGGGGATTAAGTACATTCGTAAAAACCACAGATGGCCCCAGAAAGACATCATCTTCACAAATGACGCCGGAATATAAAGAAACATTATTCTGAACCTTGACTCCATTCCCCAACGTCACGCCCGATGCGACAAAAACATTCTGACCCAACACACAATTACGACCAATAAAACAATCCGACATAATGTGAGTAAAATGCCAAACACGCGAGCCATCACCAATTTGGCAATGGTCATCAATCACAGCGGTAGGATGTATAAAGACATTCATGACTATAACTTACTAACAATATTCTTACAAATAAAATTTACTTGCTCATCATTCAATTCCGTATGCATCGGTATAGATAGCACACATTCTGCAAGTAATTCTGAAACAGGGAAATCACCTCTTCTGTAACCCAGCCAGGAATAGGCCTTTTGCAAATGAAGTGGCTGAGGATAATATACTGCCGTTGAGATTCCCGCACTGGCCAATGCATCCATCAGCTGAGGACGTTTGAGAGGATCCACTTTTAACGTATATTGGTGATACACATGGTTTGTATAAGATGCCACCACAGGGGTTATAATACCTGGGCAACCTGCCAACAACTGGTCATAAGCGGCTGCCACCTGTCGGCGTCTCAAAGTAAACTCGTCAAGATGACGAAGTTTTACTCGTAAAATGGCCGCTTGCAAAGCATCCAATCGGGAATTAATTCCTACATATTGGTAATAATAACGTTGTCCCATACCATGATTCGCGATAGCAGCGATTTTGGCAGCCAAGCCAGAATCCTTCACAAAGACCGCTCCACCATCGCCATAGCAGCCCAAATTCTTTGATGGGAAAAAAGATATACATCCCATATCCCCCATTGTTCCAGCCTGGTGTACTGAGCCATCCGAAAACGTAATGGTAGAGCCGATGGCCTGGCACGAATCCTCTATCACCTTTAACTTATATCGTTCTGCGATTTTGAGAACACATTCCATATCTGCACATTGTCCAAATAAATGAACAGGAAGTATGGCCTTCGTTTTCTTCGTAATCACTGATTCCAATTGGTCCACGTCCATGGTAAACGTATCGGGACGAACATCAACGAAAACCGGTTTCAGTCCAAGTAAGGCAATCACCTCCGCAGTAGCCACAAAAGTAAAGGGTACCGTTATCACTTCGTCTCCCGGATGAAGATCCAACGCCATCAACGAAAGCATAAGGGCATCCGTTCCACTCGCGCACGTCACCACATTATCTGCGCCCGTATAAGTAGCCAATTCTGTTTGAAATTCGTGTACTTCAGAGCCAGCAATAAATTGTGACGAAGCCAAGACTCGTCCCATAGCGGCATCTATTTCATCTTTCATTCTTAAATACTGACCCCGAAGGTCAACCATTGGCAACATATTCATCTTTTCAAAAAGGGAGCGCAAAGATAGCATTTCCATTGGATATCGCATCATTATAAACGACTACTTTGTAAATATGTATCAAAGAATTCTTCATCTCAACGAAAATCGTATCTTTGCACCCTCATTTATTAACAAAACTATTCAAAAAATATTTTACTATGTCTATTATTAAACCATTCCGAGGATTTCGTCCTCCCAAAGAAATCGTTGAAAAATTAGCTTCACGTCCCTACGACGTGCTCAATTCCGAAGAAGCCCGCGAAGAATGTGCAGGAAATCCCTATAGTCTCCTTCACGTCACCAAGGCTGAAATCGACCTTCCGGAAGGCATTAAGGACACCGATCCAGAAGTTTACTTGCAAGTTGTCAAGAACTATAACTCATTCAAGGATTACGGTTGGTTGGTTCAGGACAAGGAAGAAAAGCTCTACATTTATGCCCAAAGCATGAACCCGACGGATGCCAACGCTCGCTGGCAATATGGTATTGTAGCATGTGCCTACAGCGAAGATTACGTAAATAAAATCATCAAAAAGCACGAACTCACCCGTAAGGACAAAGAAGAAGACCGCATGCGCCATGTCCGTATAACCAATGCCAATGTTGAGCCCGTATTTTTTGCATATCCTGCAATTGCCCGTATTGACGAAATCGTCGCATCCATTACCTGTAAAGAACCCATTTACGACTTCGTGGCCAAAGAAGATGGTTTCGGTCACAGATTCTGGGTCATTGATGATCGCAAACTCATTGACGAACTGGTAGAGATTTTTGACAAACAGGTTCCTGCCATGTACATCGCCGACGGTCATCACCGTAGTGCCGCAGCAGCCTTAGTTGGACAAGAAAAGAAAGAGCATAATCCGAACCATACCGGCAAAGAAGAATACAATTATTTCATGACGGTAATTTTCCCTGACAACCAATTGAACGTCATTGACTATAACCGCGTTGTAAAGGATCTTAACGGTTTAAACAAAGAGCAATTCCTCAATGCCCTCAATGACGCATACGTAGTAGAAGACATGGGTACTGAGATCTACACCCCGAGCAAGCTTCACGAACACAGCATGTATTTGGATGGTCATTGGTACAAGATGACAGCGAAAGCCGGCAAATACAACGACAACGACCCTATCGGCGTTTTGGACGTCAAGATTTTGAGCGACCATGTTTTAGACAAGATTCTCGGAATCAAAGACCTTCGCACAGACAAACGTATTGACTTCGTTGGAGGTATTCGCGGACTTGGAGAATTAAAGAGACGCGTTGATAGCGGAGAAATGACTGTTGCTTTTGCACTTTACCCGGTATCCATGCAACAAATTATTGATATCGCAGACACTGGCAACATCATGCCTCCAAAAACAACATGGTTCGAGCCCAAGCTTCGCTCCGGCCTCGTTATTCATGAATTAGCCTAAGCACTCACAATGTTCAACGTTCCTGTATTGCTCATCGTATATAATAGGATTGAAGAGGCCCACAAAGTCTTTCAAGTCCTTAGGACCGTGCAGCCCACGCAACTATACGTAGCAGGCGACGGGCCCAAAATTGACGCACAAGCACTTGACCGAATGCGTGTTTATCAAACGCGCGACGTCATCTTGCCTGAATGGCCCTGCCAACTACATACGAACTGGCAGGAATCACACCTTGGCAAATCAAAAATGATTGAGCAGGCCATCCATTGGTTTTTCAGTCAAGAAGAAGAAGGCATCATCCTTTTTGAAGACACCCTTCCAAGTTTTGACTTTTTCCCATTCTGCGCCGAACTACTGAGCAGATACAGGAACGATGAACATATTTTCAGCATTGGAGGAACCTATTTAAGGCATCGCAGTAAAAAGAAATACGGGAAACGCCTGCGCAAAGGGGGCAGTTCCTACTTTTTCTCCGCATACGCCTCCTCCTGGGGGTTCGCCACCTGGCGCAATAGGATAAGCGACTTTTCCTACTCTATGCAACAATATGAGTCTGACGATTTTTCGAAAATCGTTGCCCCCTACATGAAAAAACAAAAACAAAAAATCTATTGGATCCAGCGTTTCAACATCATTAAGAAATACAACGCCACCTATTGGGATTATCAATACAACCTTCATATCTGGGCCCATAAAGGACTGTGTATCACCCCATATCTAAATTTGGTCACGAACATAGGATTCCAAAAGGAAAACAAGAAAAAATTGCGCAGGCTCAGACGAAATGCCTACCCCATCATGCCGCTGACCCATCCTGAAAACTTAGTTCAAAATCGGAAAGAAGACCGATATATGTTCAAGCACATCTTCAACAGAGCATACCTTTGCCTTTTCACCGACTGGCTAAAAGAAATATTACCGGGCAAGAACAATTTGGATTAAAACCCCATCGCACATATAAAAAAAAGTGTATTTTTGCGCCCTCAAAAAATATAAATAGAAATTATGGCAAATAACGAAAAATTAGGCAGTAAAAAAACGGAACAAGAACCCCAAAATGAAAATTTTGTAACGAAGATTCTTGCTTTCTTCAACAAAAACCAAAATATAATCTACGGAGTTGTTATCGGCATATTGGTTTTGGCCATTGCCATTATCCTCTTCAATAGATTTTACATTCAGAAGAAAAACGGAGAAGCTTCTGCCCAAATCGTTCACCCCATCAGTCTTTTCATGGCAGGGGACACCGCATCTCTGAATATCGCATTAGACGGTGACGACGAACATGATGGATTCCTTTCCATCGCCAGCGGATACAAACTCACAAAGACAGCAAACACCGCCAACTATTATGCTGGCCTCTGCTATTTGAAATTGGGTCAGAAAGACGAAGCCATGGAGTATTTGAAGAAATTCAAAAAGAAAGAAGATATCATGTGGTACGCATGTCAGGCAACCATTGGTGATCTTTATGACGAGCAAGGTGACGCCAGTTCCGCCATTAAATATTACAAGACTGCATGCAAAGGCGAGGATCCTTATTTCACACCTATTGCCCTCTTTAAGTTAGGACAAATGTACGAAAGAGACGGTAAATGGAATGACGCCCTTGACGCCTATCAGCAAATTGAAAACAGATTCTATGCTGAGTACAACAAAATGAGCATCGCCCAATATGTTGAAAGAGCAAAATCAAAAGTTTCCAAATAGAAATAATGACAGAAAAGAAGAAAAATTTATCAGAATTCGCTCCTTTTAAATTTAATTCTACTCAAAAAACAAGAATCGGTATTGTGGTCAGTGAATGGAACGACCACATTACCGATTCTCTTTTGAAAGGAGCATTAGATTCCTTATTAGAAAACGGCCTTAGCGCTGAAGATATCATCGTCAAATACGTTCCCGGCAGTTACGAGCTCCCCTCCGGTGCTGATATGCTGTTTGAAAACACACCGAATCTTGACGCCGTGATCTGCATTGGATGCATTATCCAGGGGGAGACTCGTCACTTTGATTTCATCGCTCAAGCTGTTGCACAGGGAATCATGCAAGTCGGTCTTGCACATAAGAAACCAGCCATATTCAGTGTACTGACCACCAACAACATGCAGCAGGCAGAAGACCGTGCTGGCGGCAAATATGGAAACAAGGGTGTCGAAGGGGCCGTCAGCTGCCTAAAAATGATTTCAATGAAAAGAGAACTTTCTAACAGCAAAGAAAACTCGCTATGAAAATTGTATTTATGGGCACGCCCGAATTTGCGGTAACTATTCTTGATCGAATCATCCAAACTGATCATGAAGTCGTTGGAGTGGTTACCACTCCTGACAAACCTGCGGGAAGAGGACAACGGGTCAAATGCTCCGACGTAAAGGAATACGCCCAAGCCAAAGGACTCTTGCTACTACAACCCGAACGGATGAAAGACGATAACTTTGTTCAGCAATTGAAGTCCCTTCAAGCTGATGTATTTGTAGTTGTTGCTTTCCGAATGCTGCCACAATGCGTGTACAGTATTCCACCCAAAGGAACATTCAATGTACATGCATCACTCCTACCACAGTACCGAGGTGCCGCGCCCATCCAATGGGCCATCATTAACGGCGAGACCAAGAGCGGCGTTACCACATTCTTCCTTGACGAGCACACCGACACAGGTGAAATCATTCGACAGACGGAAGTTGAAATCACTCCAAACGATACTGCTGGAAGCCTCCACGACAAACTCATGTACGCTGGAGCCGAAATAGCTGTAAACACTTTGGCCGATATTGAACAGGGAACGATTTGCACCTTTCCTCAGACACACTCCGACAAACTAAAAACCGCCCCTAAGATTTTCAAGGAAGACATGCTCATTTCATGGAATGACACAGCCGAACATATATTAAATAAAATTAGGGGATTATCTCCGTATCCAGCCGCCTTTTCGCGAATCAACTATCATGACAACGAAGAAGATTCTCAAGGGAAAACACTCGGAATAAAAATTTTTGAAGCCGAAATAACTGGAACTACAAGCACAAACCAACCAGGCAAAATCACCATCATTGACCACAAGAAAATGCATGTATGTTCAAAAAATTATGATATTTCCATAAAAAGCTTACAATTAGAAGGGAAGAAACGAATGAAAGTGGAAGATTTTCTTCTTGGTTTCAGAAAATCCACCTATACTGATTTGCTTTTCTAGTATAGAAAACACATGGGAATGTGGTTATAAAATTAACAATGAATGTATTTTTTCACATAACATCCAAAAAATGAGCAGATTCCGCATTAATTTCCCCAAAATCTACTAAATTTGCGCTCATTAAAAAAACCAATTAACTTTTTTAAAATTTAAGAGTATGAATAAAAGTGAATTAATCGATGCAATGGCTGAAAAGGCCGGTTTGACCAAAGTTCAAGCTAAAAACGCTTTAAATGCATTCATGTGCGCTACTGGCGATGCACTCAAGAAAGGCGAAAAACTTTCCTTAGTTGGTTTCGGTACTTTTGAAGCTAAAGAACGTGCTGCAAGAAAAGGTCACAACCCAAGAACCAAGAAAGTCATCAACATCCCTGCAAAGAAAGTCGTTAAATTCAAAGCAGGTGCTGAATTAGCAAAACTTAAATAATTTTGTTTGAAAATCCACAAAAGAAGCCCTTGTACCAAGGGCTTCTTTCATTTATTGAGCTACGATATGACTGACAATACAACACGAAAAGAACTCATTGAACACCTATCCCAATTTGTCACTCCAGATAGGCAAGATCGCCTACTAGAAGTACTAGCCAATCGAACCAGACACATCACCGTCGTACTTGAAGACCTCTACCAAACACAGAATATCAGTGCCGTCATGAGGACTTGCGACTGTTATGGTATTCAGGATGCATATATCGTAGAGAACCGGAATGAATTTGAGGTGCACAAAGATATCAGCATGGGCGCGGACAAATGGCTTACGCTCCACCAATACCCTCATTCCGAGCATAATATGAAACAATGTATTGATGACTTGCACGCAAAAGGCTACACCGTAGTCGCAACACTCCCAGACGAAAAAAAGACCACCATTCACGACTTACCCATTGAGAACAAAACCGCATTCCTATTTGGGACAGAACTTACCGGGCTTTCAGATGAGGCGATTCAATATGCAGACTGCAACGCACTCATACCCATGTACGGATTCACCGAGAGTTTTAACATTTCCAATTCTGCCGCCATTATCCTTTCAAACTTTTCCGAAAGACTTAGACACTCCGATATCAATTGGAGATTGACTGAGGAGGAAAAGGATATTATATATTTAGAATGGTTAAAAAAAAGCATGAGGAATGCCGATAGTGTTATAAGACACTACTTGCAGAATCATTAGACAGCAAATCACGCTGCCAGCGCAAATATCCCAAGACAGATACTATCGTATATACAGCATATAATATGGCAGTGGGATGCAAACCCTTCCACACATAAAGCAGGGTAGAAACCAAATTCACAATTGCCCATAATATCCATTGTTCAATATATTTATGGGCAAGCATCCACATAGCCACCACACTCATAGATGTGGTAAAGGCATCTCCTATCGGAGCAACACCATCGGTAGCAAAACGTAAAATTAAAAATATAGTCAGCCAAATACAGGAAAAAGCAACAAAAGAAATCATAA
This sequence comes from Bacteroidales bacterium, assembly GCA_045600525.1. Taxonomy (GTDB): domain Bacteria; phylum Bacteroidota; class Bacteroidia; order Bacteroidales; family WCHB1-69; genus F23-D06. The sequence continues at coordinate 6,483 of JAZRYC010000156.1, read as the reverse complement.
CCTTTGATTTCGGCAGGTGAGCAATGTTTTCAGTAGCATCACTTGAGTCAGCACCGTCTCGCATCCAGAGACAAAGTCCATAAACATTCGCCCCAACATAATAAAGGTTGGTTGCTGCATCCGCATAGAACTTTCCCTGAAAAAAAATCACCACATAAAACAGGGACATCACAATTCCGACGGGCCAAAGCCACGAGCTTGCTCGATATTCCAAAATGAGATAGACTAAACCTATTACGGCGCCAATAATTTCTATGCAATTCATGTTTTTCTTTTGAAGGCTGCAAACTTACATATTTTTTCAATTAGGCAAAAACATCACCATCTTTCTGTTTACTGCGCCTATGCAAACATTAATCCATTTTTTATATCTTTGCACCCGTAAAAAAAACACAACTAATATGGCAAATATTGATTTTGAAGGAAAAACCTACGAATTAGACGGCGATGGTTTCATGCTAAAACCCGAAGATTGGACTGAAGGTCTGGCTGCTGAAATCGCAAAAGCCGATGGTATCAACGAACTCACTGAAAACCACTGGAAAATCCTCCACTGCATTCGCGAAAACTACGAAGAAAAAGGAATCGCCCCAATGGTTCGCGTCATTTGCAAAACATCTGGTTTGAAGTTGAAAGACATCTATGAGCTCTTTCCGTTAGGACCGGCAAGAGGAGCATGTCGCGTCGCTGGTCTGCCCAAACCTGAAGGTTGCGTATAATTCGAAAACAGATCACCATGTCCATTTTACAATACATTTCCATTGCATCGGCCGCTGTATGCCTTTGCAGTCTTTTCGTATTCTTCGCCCGTCTTATACAATTGGGTAAGCCTAATGATCTCTCTGAAAAAAGCGGAAACACGGGAAAAGGTATTCTATATTCAAATACCACAGCCATGCTCCCTCAAAATAAGGAGTCGGCATTTCTTCATCTTCCGGCTTATGCCACTGGGATGCTCTTCCACATGGGAACTTTCCTGAGTCTGCTGATCTACATCCTATCATTCTTCCCCTTTTTCAACCGATGGATTTCTGGAGCAGATCAAATCCATCTAATTCCAGCAGTTTTGCTGTCTTTCACATGCATTTGCGGATACATTCTCTTCTTCAGACGTCTATGTTCTAAAGATCTCAAAACACTTTCCAATCCTGATGACTACATTTCCAATGCACTCACATCCACCTTCCAACTTATGAGTGCATTATATTTGTTCTTCCCAACATTTTCATGCGCTACGACAATTTACTACATTTTCTGTACTGTTCTTTTTATTTATTTTCCTTTAGGTAAATTGAGACATGTCGTCTATTATTTCGCCGCACGCTATCATCTTGGATTTTTCTATGGGTGGCGCAACGTATGGCCTAAAAACGAAAACTAACATTACCTTTATATGAAACTGGATTTTTTAGGTGCCACAGAAGAGGTCACCGGCAGCAAGTTCCTCCTTACCACCCTTAAGGGAGTGAAAATATTATTAGACTGCGGAATGTATCAGGGGAAGGGGCTTGAAACAGACGAAATGAACCGTGATCTTGGGTTTGATCCGAAAGAAATAGATTTCATTCTTCTTTCTCATGCCCATATTGACCATTCCGGACTAATACCATATATATATAAGTTAGGTTTCCGCGGTAAAATCTTCTGCACACCTGCAACACGCGACCTCTGCGCAATCATGCTGGCAGATTCAGGACGCATTCAGGAAGCTGATGCCAAACAATTCAATAAGAAGTCCTCACGGGCCGACAAGGAACCCATTGAGCCAATCTACACAGAAAAGGATGCGGCACAATGCATGTCCCAATTCATCAGCATTCCCAGAGAATTGCAATTCTACATCACTCCTGATGTGTCCATTGAATTTTTTGAAACAGGTCACATGTTGGGAAGTAGCGCCATATACATCACATTCAAAGAAGGACGGAAGAAACGCACCCTGTGCTATACTGGAGACATAGGCCGCTACAACAAACGAATTCTACCCGACCCCATCGCTTTTCCACCTGCTCACTATATCATCACAGAATCCACTTATGGTGACAGACTGCATTCCACTTTGGAAGATGCTGACAAAGAACTGATGCTTGTGGTACGTGATGCCTGTGCCAAACGTAAAGGGAAACTGCTCATTCCCTCCTTTGCCATCGGCAGAACGCAGGAAATCGTTTATTCACTTCACCGATTAAAGCTTGCCGGCGACCTGCCCGACATTGATATATTCGTTGATAGTCCGTTAGCTTGCTCTGCTACGAATATATATAGATTACATGATGAGAACTTTAATTCCGATATTCGACAATTCATGGAAAGCACCAAGGACCCCTTCGGTTTTGATAATCTCACCTATGTAAGAACCATTGATGACTCCAAACGTCTCAATCAATATAACCGCCCGTGTATCATTATTTCTGCCTCCGGTATGATGGAGGCCGGACGTATCAAGCATCATTTGGCCAACAACATTGAAGATCCTAAAACGACCATTCTCTGCGTAGGATATTGTTCTCCTACAACATTGGGTGCGAAAATCATGCGCGGAGACAAGCGAGTATCCATTTTCGGAGAGCTCTATACCGTTCGCGCACAACTTGAAAGAATTGACGCATACTCAGGACATGCAGACTACAAAGAACTTATCCAATACTTGTCCTGTCAAAAAGGGAATCGTAAGCTAAAGAAACTCTTTGTCGTACATGGCGAAGGCGAAGTTCGCGACACCTATGCCTCGCACCTTAAAGCGGCAGGATTCAAACAGGCATACGTGCCGTATTTCAGAGAATCATATGAACTTGATTAGACTATTTTCGTGAACACAACATTAAACATATTAGTAACCGGAGCAAATGGTCAGTTAGGACATTGTCTTCAGGACATCGCAAAAACGGAAAGAGGGCAACAACATCATTTCATCTTCACCGATGTAGATACTCTTGATATCTGCCAACCAGAACAAATCAATACATTCATTCATCAGCATGCTGTGGATGCAATCATCAACGCCGCTGCATATACAGCGGTAGATAAAGCGGAAGATGACATCGAATTGGCTTACCGGTTAAATCGCGACGCCGTGTTCAATTTAGCCCAAGCTGCCAAAAACGAAAACATTTACCTCTTCCACATATCCACCGATTACGTATTCTCGGGCGAAGCATGCACACCCTATCCAACGGATGCTCCCGTCGCGCCAAAATCTATTTACGGAAAATCAAAAGCTGCCGGCGAGGAAATGATTCTACAAAGCGGATGTGCCGCAACCATAATCAGGACATCCTGGTTGTATTCCGAATATGGAAACAACTTTGTGAAGACAATGATGAAACTCGGAAAGGAAAGAGATAAAATTTCCGTAGTATTCGACCAAGTCGGCGGTCCAACCTACGCAGGAGACTTAGCATCCGCCATTCTACAAACATTGGAAGCCAACATCCGAAAAGAAGGTTTGCAAATTTATCATTTTGCCAATGAAGGTTGTATTAGCTGGTATGACTTCACACAAGCCATCATGGAATTAACGGGCAGTTCATGCAAGGTTCAATCCATTTTCACCCACGAATATCCTGCAAAAGCGCCAAGACCTGCCTATTCTGTATTTGATTTAACGAAGATAAAGAGGGAAATTGGCTTGGATATTCCCTATTGGAGAAAAAGTTTGACACTGGCAATCAATAAGTTAAAAGAAGTAAAAAAATAATTTCAAAAAAAAGCAGGTATTAAAAAAAATAATGTATTTTTGCCCACCTTTTCAAAAGCGCTCCAAGAGGAGTGAATTAAGATAGGTAAAAAAGCCGTTGTAGCTCAGTGGTAGAGTACATCCTTGGTAAGGATGGGGTCATGAGTTCAACTCTCATCAACGGCTCTTTTTTGTGTTTATGAAACTATTCGATTAAAAATATTAATCATAAATTTATAAGAAAATGGCAAAAGAAAAATTTGAACGTACTAAACCCCACGTAAACGTGGGTACCATTGGTCACATCGACCACGGCAAAACGACTTTGACTGCAGCTATTACGACTGTATTAGCTGACCAAGGTCTTTCTGAATTAAGATCTTTCGATTCTATCGATAACGCTCCTGAAGAAAAGGAACGTGGTATTACCATCAACACTGCTCATATTGAGTATCAAACTGCAGAACGTCACTATGCACACGTTGACTGTCCGGGTCACGCCGACTATGTGAAGAACATGGTAACTGGTGCCGCTCAGATGGATGGTGCTATCCTCGTTGTTGCTGCAACAGATGGTCCTATGCCTCAAACTCGTGAGCACATTCTTTTGGCAAAACAGGTTGGTGTGCCAAGAATGGTTGTTTTTATGAACAAAGTTGACTTGGTTGACGACCCTGAGTTGTTAGACCTCGTTGAAATGGAAATCCGCGACCTTCTTTCCTTCTACGGTTTCGATGGTGACAATACTCCTATTATCCGCGGTTCTGCACTTGGTGGCTTGAACCTTGAACCGAAATGGGTTGAAAAGGTTATGGAACTCATGAATGCAGTTGACACTTGGATCCCACTTCCTCCTCGTGATGTAGATAAAGACTTCCTCATGCCTATCGAAGACGTATTCTCTATCACTGGTCGTGGTACCGTTGCTACAGGTCGTATCGAAACTGGTATTATTCACACTTCTGATCCCGTTGATATTATCGGTATGGGTGCTGAAAAACTCAAATCAGTCGTTACGGGTGTGGAAATGTTCCGCAAAATCCTTGACGAAGGCGAAGCTGGTGATAACGTAGGTTTGTTGCTCCGTGGTATTGACAAAGATGAAATCCGTCGTGGTATGGTTATCGCAAAACCGGGTTCCATTCATCCTCACAAACACTTCAAAGCTTCTGTTTACGTTTTGAAGAAAGAAGAAGGTGGTCGTCACACTCCGTTTGGCAACAACTATCGTCCTCAATTCTATTTCCGTACAACGGACGTTACGGGTGCTATCACATTGCCTGCTGGCGTTGAAATGTGTATGCCTGGTGATAACGTTGAAATCGATGTTCAATTGCTTTCTGAAATCGCTTTGAACATGAACCTCCGTTTCGCTATCCGTGAAGGTGGTCGTACGGTTGGTGCTGGTCAGATTACTGAAATCCTTGACTAATACTAAATCCTACATACAATAAAAGGGCATCTCGAATGCCCTTTTATTTACAGGGGAATAGTTTAAGGGCAGAATAGTGGTCTCCAAAACCATTGATGGGAGTTCGAATCTCTCTTCCCCTGCTCAAAAAAGAACCTACAGATTGTAGGTTCTTTTTTTTGACAACTATATATTTCTTGACCTGTTCGTATAAAAATACCCTAATCTCTGGTTACATTTCCGGCAGCATAGCGCAAATCAGCTGGACCATTTTAGGACCGGCTGCGGCGGCGGCCGCCAAAACCTCTTCGTGTGAGGCCTTTACAACTTCTTCCATTCCGCCCAAGTCGGTGATGACCGACAAAGCGAAAATCTCCATTCCTCGATGATGGGCTACGATGGCTTCCGGAACGGTGGACATTCCCACTGCGTCAGCGCCCAAATTGTGGTAGGCCCTGTATTCGGACGGAGTCTCGAAACAAGGTCCTGTTACACCAATATAGACGCCTTCCTTCAGATCAAGATGCTGTTCCTCCGCCTTTTGGAAAGCCAAACTGATAAGGCGCGGAGAATACACTTCACTCATATCCGGGAAGCGCGGTCCCATTTCATCGTCATTCCGTCCAATCAGTGGATTGGTGCCGAAAAAGTTGATATGATCTTTGATAATCATAATATCCCCGACTTTGAACTGCGGATTCATACCGCCAGCGGCATTCGAGAGGATGACCACGCGCACGCCCAGTCCGCAGAACACCTGTTGGGGATAGGTCACCACGTCCATAGAGTAGCCCTCGTAATAATGGAAGCGCCCGTTGAGGACCACGACTTCAATGCCGTTCAGCCGGCCGAAAATCAAAGTTCCTTTGTGCCCGGAAACCGTGGAAACCGGGAAGTTGGGAATGTCGGTATATGGGATCTCGTCAATGATTTCCAGTTGCTGCGTCAGACCACCCAATCCGGAACCTAACACAATGGCAACGCTGGGATTAATGGTCTTTCGATTATTCAAGTATGCGACAGTCGCATTAATTTTCATCTTTTGCTCTTCTAACATAGTTTTCAATGATATTGTTGAATGATACTTTTTCTTCTTCAGTTAAAAAATCCACTTGGATGGGCAGAATAAACACGGGCAGCGAAGATACGGATTTCTTCAAATCCGAGGACTGCAACCTCATCCAATCTTTTTCTGTGGTGACTAATACTCGTGGCGAGCCGTTTCCCTGTGATAAATAATGGCGTATTTGATCCATTTCGAACTTCGTGTAGTTGTGATGGTCTGGGAAATTCAAATGCCGAATCACCTTATAACGGGCTGAAAGATAGTCGTACATCGGCTGTGGACGGGCTATTCCGGTAAGCAGGACAACTTCTGCCGTTTCCAGTAAATTCA
>JAZRYC010000155.1:0-7674 GCA_045600525.1 Bacteroidales bacterium | reverse complement strand
TACGATAAAAGAAGTTTACAACCCATAGGGCCGTCTTCCTTCACGCGGCATGGCTGGGTCAGAGTTGCCTCCATTGCCCAATATTCCCTACTGCTGCCTCCCGTAGGAGTCTGGACCGTGTCTCAGTTCCAGTGTGGGGGTCTTTCCTCTCAGAACCCCTAATCATCGTCGGCTTGGTGGGCCGTTACCCCACCAACTACCTAATAATACGCATGCCCATCCGCGACCAATTAATCTTTACACAAAGGAGGATGCCCCCCTCGGTGACTATGGGATATTAGCACCCGTTTCCAGGTGTTTTGTCCCGGTCGCAGGCAGGTTGCATACGCGTTACGCACCCGTGCGCCACTCGTGTACCTCATGTATTGCTACACTCGGCCTTACCGTTCGACTTGCATGTATTAAGCCTGCCGCCAGCGTTCATCCTGAGCCAGGATCAAACTCTCCATCCTAATTAATCTCTTTTTTTATTTTGTCTGTCCCGACTTTATCGCTTGCGAATCTCAAAAAAAATCCTTGAGTATTTGCTACATCTTTCCATTCTTTCAATGAACCTCCCAAACCGCTTCCCCTCGTCTCACCGGGCTGCCCCGTTTCCCTCTCATTTGGGACCGCAAAAATAGTGTTTTGAACTTTACCTCGGCACTCTACAACGCACTTTTTTTTACTTTTTTTGTTATATAGCTGATATTCAGTAAGAAAAAATTTATTTTTTTCGTTTTTTTATCGCATAAAACGGCGTTTTGGACAGTTTTTACACTGATTTTCACCTGAAATATCACCTTAAAAAACGACTGTTTCGGAGTTTTTTTTAAAATCATGCAAAAAACCGTCTCATATTGACCTTTGAAAACCACATCTTCTTCTCGTCTTTCTCATTAGTTTTTAAAAATATTATCGCCAATCAATAAAACTTTCTTATAACTATGTAATATGCATACCTTATTAAGTATTTTAAACATTGATATAAGGTTTCATATCCGCGCGATCATAGAAATCGCCATTATTTTTGTACTTTTGCACCCTCAAAAACAAAAGCACCTTGGATAATACTATTGATCGAACCCAGGAACTTGAAACAAAAAGTATAGGACATTTGCTTTGGCTATATGCTCTTCCTTCTGTTATCAGTCAAATTATTGCCTCCCTATATAATATTGTAGATCGAATTTTTATCGGACACGGCGTAGGCGCGCTGGCTATTGCAGGACTGGCTATCACCATGCCCATCATGAATATCATCCATGCATTTGGATCACTAATTGGTGTAGGATCCTCTGCCCGTATGTCCATTGTTCTTGGACGAAAAGATGTGAAATGGGCAGAAAAAATTCTCGGAAACAGTATGGTGTTCACCATCATCTTAGGTTGTACCGTGATGTTTTTCGTATATTTTTTCATGGACAAAATACTTATGTTGTTTGGTGCTACCAGCGAAACCATTGCCTATGCCCGACAATATATGCTCATCATCCTTCCAGGTATGTTCTTGACCACCGTCACCTTCAATCTTACAGGATTGATCCGTGCTTCGGGATATCCAACTAAATCTATGTTCATTCTGGCCGGCGGTGCTATATTAAACATTATCCTGGATCCCATCTTCATATTCGGCTTACATTGGGGTATTGCTGGAGCCGCATGGGCCTCTACTCTGTCTATGGCTACCACCGCCACCATCTCTATCTTACACTTTGTAAATCCGAAATCTTTTATCCGCTTCAAATCTCACGCATGGGCGCCCAAAGGCTATATTTTCAAAAACATCACCTTGATTGGTATGAGTCCATTCCTTATGAACATAGCGGCTGCTGGCGTTGTGGCTATGCTGAACAGCCAACTTCTGCGGTATGGCGGTGATTTGGCAGTGGGTTCCTACGGCGTAGTGAACACGTATGCCAATCTACTTGTCCTTTTATACATAGGCATCTGCCAGGGAATGCAACCTATCGCAGGATATAATTATGGTGCCGGGCATCCCGAACGACTGAGACAGGTTTTTTTGAAAACCATGACCGTATGTGTACTCATCGGTTTGGTGGGCAGTGCTACCGCCTTGATTTTTCCAACAACCCTGGTAAAAGTATTCACCACCGATGCGGAACTAATACGTATCAGTAAAACGGCCATTCGCTTTCTTATGGTGATGTTTCCCCTTATCGGTTTTACTATCGTAAACTCAAACTTCTTCCAATCTATTGACAAACCATGGATCGCCATTGTGACCAGTCTTTCCCGACAAGTCATATTCCTCCTGCCCCTTAGTTTCCTCATTCCCATTCTTTTCAACAACATGGGTTATGACGGATTAAATGGCATCTGGGCGGCATGCACTATTTCCGATGTCATCGGTGCCGCTTTGGCCGGTTTGTTGCTCTATACCCAAAGAAAAGTATTTCAAAATGGATACAAACCCGTTTTCCGCGCCTCACGGAAGGAAGCAGGGCCCAAAGAATAATCTGGTAATATACGCACAAGACTAAATTTCGTATTTTTGCAAGCTTATTGAAAAAATTCATTTCTATGAAAAATATCGCACGTTACACCATCACTTCTGCACTTCCATACGCCAATGGACCTGTCCATATCGGACATCTCGCTGGTGTTTATATTCCTGCTGACATCTATGCCCGATACCTTCGCAACAACGGCAAAGAAGTTCTTTTCATCGGCGGATCCGACGAACACGGAGTCCCCATCACCATCAAAGCCCGCAATGAAGGTGTCACCCCTCAGGATATCGTTGACCGTTACCATAACATCATTAAGAAATCCTTTGAGGATCTCGGCATCTCTTTTGACATATACTCCAGGACTTCCTGCCCGGAACATCATGAGACTGCCTCCGAGTATTTCACAAAACTATTTGAATCCGGCAAATTGATTGAGAAGACTTCCCAACAATATTATGACGAAGAAGCCAAGCAGTTTCTTGCCGACCGCTATATAACCGGAACCTGCCCGCACTGCGGCAATGAAAACGCCTACGGAGACCAATGTGAAGCCTGCGGCACCTCGCTTAATGCCACCGACCTCATCAATCCCAAATCAGCACTGAGCGGAAACATTCCCGTGCTTAAGGAAACCAAACATTGGTATCTGCCTCTCGACCAATATGACCCGTGGCTCCGCGAATGGATTCTCAAAGGGCACAAAGACGATTGGCGCTCCACCGTATACGGACAATGCAAATCCTGGATAGAACAGGGTCTGCAACCCCGCGCCGTCACACGCGATCTTAACTGGGGCGTGAAGGTTCCTCTAAAAGAAGCCGAAGGAAAAGTCCTCTACGTTTGGTTTGATGCCCCTATCGGATACATTTCCTTTACCAAGCAATGGGCCGAGCAAAACAACCAGGATTGGGAAAAATGGTGGAAAAAAGACGACACCAAATTGGTTCATTTCATCGGCAAGGACAATATCGTGTTCCACTGCATCATCTTCCCGTGCATGCTCAAAGCTGATGGCAGCTACATCGTTGCCGACAATGTGCCGGCCAATGAATTTCTAAACCTTGAAGGCAGAAAGATTTCCACTTCCAAGAACTGGGCCGTATGGGCACACGAATACGTGAATGATTTCCCCGGCAAACAGGACGTGTTGCGTTATACGTTGACCGCCATCGCACCGGAGACCAAAGACGCCGACTTCACTTGGGCTGATTTTCAGGCGCGGAACAACAACGAATTGTTGGCCATTTTTGGCAACTTCGTAAATAGAACCGTCGTGCTGACACACAAATACTATGACGGCATTATTCCCGAGCATGGGGAGTTTTCTGACTACGAAAAGGAAATCATCGCCAAGATTGCGGAATTTCCGAAACTAATCGGTGATTCCGTTGAGCAATACCGTTTCCGCGAGGCATTGCAGGAATTTATGAACCTCGCACGCATCGGCAACAAATACCTCACCGACACCGAACCTTGGAAAAAGCAGAAAGAAGATCCCGAAACGGTCAAAACCATCCTGCATCTTTCTCTGCAAATATGCGCCTCACTTTCCGTTCTTTGCGAACCATTCCTACCGTTTACGGCACAAAAATTACAACATATTCTCAATATCAACACCAAAAACTGGCAAGACGGCGGTCGTGCCGACCTTCTGAAGGCCGGTGACCCACTCAATCCAGCCGAATACCTTTTCGAGAAAATCGAGGATTCCGTTGTGGCCGAACAAATAGCCAAACTGGAAGCCACCAAAAAGGCCAACGAAATGGCCAATGCCACCGCGACACCTTCAAAAGATGAAATCAGCTATGACGATTTTCAGAAGATGGACATCCGCATTGTAACTGTTTTGGAGGCAGAGAAAGTGGCCAAGACCAAGAAACTACTCAAACTGAAAGTGAACACGGGCATCGACACCCGCGAAATCGTATCTGGCATTGCCGAACATTACGACCCCAAAGAGTTGGTCGGCAAACAAGTGCTGATGTTGATAAACCTTGCCCCAAAGAATATAAAGGGCATAGAGTCACATGGCATGGTACTCATGGCGGAAAACGCTGACGGCGCACTCTCCATCATCCAACCGCAAAAGCCAGTGAAAGAGGGAAGCACTGTGAACTAATCATAAAATTTCTATAATAAAGAAGCTCCGCCAGCAAATGCCGACGGAGCTTCTTTATTATAGGATTTTTCCTATTATTTTTTTCTAAACAGGGAAATAACCCAAAGAAGAACAACAGCGCCGAGAACGGCTACAAGGAGTTGAATAACCATACCGCCACCTGTATTGATGCCCAAGAGGTTCATAATAAAGCCGCCGATGAAACCGCCGACAATACCGATAATGATGTTCAAAAGGAGACCGAAGCCGCCACCGCGCATAATCTTACCAGCCAAGAAGCCAGCCAAAGCGCCGAGAAGTAAGGAGATAATAATACCCATAATTTTATGATTTTAGGTTAATGAATTATGATGGTACAAAGGTAGAAAAATAATGAAGACTGAATAATTAATAAATCAATACTACCGCCAATGCCAAACGAAGTGTTGGCTGGGTTGAAATTCACATACGTGTTGTCTTCAGATATACCGCGCTCAAAGGAGAAACGGTGCACCGCACCGTCTCTACATCACGCCCTCGCGCCCGATGAAGCACTTCTGCCGGAGTGTCTCCAGTGAATAGTGCTTGCCGTAGTGCTTGGCAATCATCCGCAGGCACGTCGGCCCACAGTCCATGGCATCGAGTTGGTGATAATGGGGAAAAGATTGTGACATAATATATTTTACGTCCTCAATTTATTCCGACAATATTTCCAACGCCTTCTCCAAAAGCTCATCTCTGCCTTCGCGAATGCCCCGAACGGTCGGCCACACGTAGATGTCGGGGATAATGCCCACCCGCTGCGTTTCCGTGCCGTCCGGATAGTAAACGCCAAGTCCCGAAAAATATGTTTGTATACCGCCAGGAAGGGTTATTGAGGTGACATTCCCATCCGCACCTGCCGTGGTGTTGCCGATAACAACACTCTTGGGATTTGTTCTAAAACTCATCGCACAGAATTCAGATTGGCTTTGGGTATTTTCATCCACCAATATGACGATTCTGCCCGTATAATATTTTTTGCCTTTGACAGTATAGCTACTACTTTTACGACCAAAAGCACCCGGATTTTCTATTATCGGTTTAGAGCATTGCGCAAAGGAAATGGATTGATTGGAGATAATCGGAGACAAGGAATTGCCAAAAACCTTTTGGGGATATTCTCTTAAATCTATAATCAATCCTTTTGTATGCTGCAACGTATCAGATAAAGTCTTGATGATTTCTGCGGTCAAATCATCCATTGAAATGTATCCGATACTGTCGTCGATTACGCGATAGCAAAGGCCGTCCGATGTATCAACGTAATTCAAATCATAAAAAGAGAAGCGAGGAATCGTCGCTTCTTTTATGATTCCCTGTGATACAAACGATATACAAACCGAATCTTCCCATCCACTTGTAATAATGGAAGAAATTTTTCTTAATTTGGCCTGATGGTTGGAAGCGGCCACCAAAGGTGACAAACTATCTACCAATTGTTGTACGGAATGATGATCGATATGCGTAATGACATCTCCAATTTTAGGCCCGGAGTTGTCAATTTTCTCGGGATTTCTGTACGAGCCAACTACCAAAGTATCATTGTGAAGAAAACGTACATCAAATGGCGTTCGGAAATATTTAAGATAGGGCATCATTGACTCTGAATAAAGGCCCCCGTGGGTGTCATCGCATTTTGCGATCAGCCGTTTGCAGGCGTTAATGTATTCCAACGTATCAGAAGCGTCCAGAAAAGATGGAAGACATTCTCTCATCACCAGATTCCAATCCGTATCTGTCAGATTTCTATAAGGGAAGAAATACTGCACCATATTCCAGTAACGATAGAGTGCCAGCAAACGAAAACCTTCATCAGGATAATACATATTGGCGTAGGACTCTTCGTGTAGGAATTTCGCATTGTTCGCATTGAAAACATCTGCAACCACGTAGCAGTTGTTTTTCTGCCATCGATTTTCATATACCTTCATCAACAGGTTGTAGAGCTTTGGGGACAGCTGCTCCGGATTTATCCATCTCAAATCCGGTTTGAGGACGGCATTGGAATCCACGGGAACGACCTCTTTGTTTACGGAAATTCTACCGTAATGCTGAATCCATTTCACCAAGTAGGCATCCCGTTCCTTTTGGTTTGGCACCTGTAAATATCCCGGCAGCATACGGAAGAGTTCGTAGTCCCAGTTGTATTTGCCCTGCGCAATAGCGGGATGATGATACTTGAGGAATCCCCATACGCGCCCTAACAAATCCAAGTTCTCGGACAGTTGGTCGGTGAGTTCGGGGAAGACAATGTTGGAACCCTGATTGTAAACCGTGTCGATGACTTTTACTTTAGCGTCTTTGCCTTGCCCGAAACATAAAGAAACGCAAGACAAAATGATGGTTAAGAGTAAAATAAAATTTCTTTTCATATTGATATTTTTAATTATTAGGCAGGTAAATATACATTGGATTGATAGAATCGAAGTAACAAATTATATATGGCGCACTCGTTGAGCCGTTGTTTGGTCCTAAACATTCGATTGATATGCATGTGAATAATACTCGACAGAACAGATGTAAACAACTGTTTTTCAGAGTTTTCATATATTGTTTTGAAATATTCAGAAGTATTGTGTCTGAACTCTATAAGCAATTCCAATATACGTTTATCAATGATTTTGTTATTTAAGACATCGTTGAGTTCGTTCCGATACTGCCTATATTTCTGTCCCCACTGGCGCATAGTTTGAAAAAAATTTTTGGTATTACCTATTTCCTCTCCCCTCTATAAAGTTCCAGCACTTCCCTCTGGTACATAAACTCGTACTTGGCGCGGGCGAGGTTGGCAGTGGACTGCATATAGTTGCTCTTGGCTTCGTTGAACTCGGTGATGGAGACCTTGCCAACTTCGTACTTGGCGCTCGTCACCTCGAAGGCCTCGCGGGCGCTCTCCTCGGCCACGCGACTGCTCTCATACTTGTCGCGCGCCGCCACCGCTCCGTAGTAAGACTGTTGGATTTCCTTGTACAGCGACTTCTTGACGCTCTCCAACTGCAACTGCTCGCCACTGAGCTGCAACTTGGCGCTGCGCACATTGTTGCGCGTCACCAAACGGTCGAAGATGGGCACGTTCAGCGA
>JAZRYC010000154.1:0-7510 GCA_045600525.1 Bacteroidales bacterium | reverse complement strand
TCTATGGAACACCACTGAATCAATAATGTTTTGCTTCATTATCCGACGGTGCCAATAGAGATTGTGTAATCGGTATTCCTCTTTTTTCACTCCTGAGGCTACCATATCAAACCATTTACCTGTAACTACCAAATGCAACTTCATAATTATCAATTCTAAATTATCAATTCGAAAGTATCGCCTTCATCTGCCCAACCACCTTTCCCAACTCCGCCACGCTCATCTCCATCACGGGTTTCTTCACCACGCCGTGCGTCAGCAGCCAGTTATCCACCTTCGCCTCGTTCATCGCCTTTTCGTCGGCATCTCCGTTGTCGGGATAATCCTTGTTCAACCAGCTTATCTTCATCGACAGATGGTAGATGGTGGAACGCAACTGCCTCTTCTTCACATTCACATCGTGCAACTGCGTTCCGCCGAACTTGGCAAGAATGAGATTGGCCTCTCCCCACGACAAATCATTGGTCGTTTCAATATCCCTGCCGAACATTTCGCTCAACAACGCCATACGTTCATCCCTGTCCGGTTCGATCTTGGTCATCGTCGCCTGCACCGCCCTTAGCTGGTTGGGCGTAATCGGTCTCATACTCGCGATGATTTTAAAGTACCACTCTCACCTTGGTTGATAAACTTATACGGGGAATGCGCAACATCGCCACCAGCCGCCAAAACTTCTTAACCGCCACGCTTCCGCTCATGCCGCCGCACACCACGCCGTCAACATCGTAAAAATTGATACTCTTGATTCTCGGATAATAAACTGTTCTTTTCATAATACTTGTTTTTTTTATTGATTGATATTGTTATTTGTCTTCTCAAGTCCCCAGTACTCTTCCGCACGCTCCTTCCACACATCTATATGGCTGCCGCCTCCGTATCGGCTCACCGGGAACGCCCGATGACCCTCTATCCGGAAATACACATTGGCATCACGCCAGATACGCTTCGCCACCTGCCCCTCCGGCATCCTCCCGCTTACGTGGCTCACATACACGAACAGCTTGTTCGGAAACGCGTTTTTCAGCTTCTTGTATTCGTCAAAGCTAAGCCCCATGAACTGAACGCTGTCAATGATGACCACGTCCGGACTCTTCTGCCTGTGCAGCCTCTTCACCAACTCCCCGAAAGGCTCCTTGTCAAGCAAAACCACCTTGGTGCCGACTTCCTCCATTCTTACCCTGGTCATGGCCATCTGTATGCTTTGCGAAAGCCCCTCCTCAACACTGTTGTATGCCACGCGGCAGAACCTGCTCAGATACTTGGCCAGCATCATCGCGAACGTGGTCTTGCCGTTCTTCGGCGCACCGTAGATCATCCAACTGCCGGTCAGCTCCGGCTTCCCGATGGCCGCCTCCCACTCGCCATCCACACTCAGCGTGTGGAAGCGAGCCTTCAGAACATTCTGTATGCTTAATGCCTTACCCATCGCACACTATTTTTCAGAATTAATCTTGCTGATGGCGTGGCAGCGTCTCTTCACCCTGCGAAGGTCTCCGTCACAGTCGTCGATCACGCTGCGGATGTCGCTCTTCGCGGTGATCCCGTTGGCCATGCACACCTCCGTTATGTCGCCGATGCCGACACCCTTCAGCGTGATGAACTTGCGGCCTATGCGGCTGTATATCTCCTTGTAGCCCTTCTTGTTCAGACGGAGCCCGCGCTTGATCTTCTTCTCAAGGTAGTCGGTCGCCACCATCACGATGGCGCAATGGTCCTCCAGCTGATTATACAGCGTGATGAAGAAATACATCACCTGGTCGCTCAGCTTGTCGGCCTCGTCCATGATGATGATGGGGTTCTCCATCCGCTTCAGGTTGCCCACGATGGAGGCCATCATCTCGCCTACGGTGTCTCCGTTCGGATTACGCCCCATCTCACGAAGCAATTCCTGCAAAAACAGCTTCCTGTTCCAGTACTCGTTGCAGCAGAGCACGAAAACATTGGAATGGCTCTCCGCATAATTCCTGACGGCAAGCGTCTTGCCGCTGCCGGCTTCACCGCAGACGGCCATCACCATCGCGTTTTCCTGCGCGTCGGCAAATAAGCCGCACAGCGTTTTGAAATCTCTCGTTTCCACAATATTCCAGCTTTTTTGTTTGACACCGATCTGTGCGGCAATGCCTCTCCACATCACCTCGTTGATGAGAGCCCAGTCCCCGTTGACGATCTTGCTCACCGTGGCCGGTGAAACGCCGTTCAGACTGTTGGCGGCCTTGTTCTGGCTCCCCTTCTGCTCGCAGTAGCCCACGAGACGGTCTCTGATTTCTAATTTTTCCTCTTCTTTAATCATGATATATTGGTATTTTAATTATGTTCAAACACTGTTAATAGAGGTCGTAAATACTGCCTCCGTCGTCAACCGACTCAACAAGGCAGCTCTCACGCTTCATCACCTTCCCGGGTTCCACCTCATCATCCATTTGGATCCGAGAATGAGGCAAGAGCTGTCATAACGCAAAAAAGCCTGTAAAATCAGCCGTTTACAGCCAATTCACAGGCAAAATATAAGCAAATCAAACGCCAATTAAACTTTTACAAAAGAAAACCGCCCATCCAGGCGGTCAAAATTAAACCAAAATTAAAGCAAATGTACAATCTGTTTTTCAGGCAAAAATTATAATAATCTGAAAATCAGGCAAAAATATATTTCATACTATGTACAATTTGATTCATGCCCCTTATATGGAGATTATCTTCTTCCAGCCTTGTCGGCCTTTGGTGAAGATAGGTCATTCTCAAGGTTGAAGGTTTCCTCCGATTCCCAGTTGGCTCGAATGGAAATCATCGCTTTGTAGTAGAATACGCTTTCCGGTTGTAGGTGCTTGTCGTAATTACCTGCGTCCCACCGGTTGTTGCCATTAGTATCCCGAATAAGACATATTTTATAGGACCCGGATTCCAAATAGGGATAAATGATTTCTTTGTCGGTAAGGAGGATGTCTTCTTGTATCAATTTTTTGTCGTTCCAGAGTTGGGCAATGAATGGTCCGGTTTGTCCGACCAATTCATAATGCATAATCAAAGAGCCATAATCTTTTTCGGATTTTGTATTGAAATCAATCTTTACGGAATCATTATACATATTATTGTATCCATGAAAGACGGAATCAGGAATGATTAGGGTATAGGATTGATTAGGTTCAAATTTGATGGAAAGGGGCAAGTTGAGAACAAAGGTGTCTGGAACATTAATTCGATAGAATAGGGTGTCATTCGTGTTTTTTTGACGTTTGCATAAGAGTATGTCAAAACTGTCTGTCGGCATCACAGGATATGAAAATCTGAGTGTCATAGGCTTGTGCAGTTCTCCTTGGTTGAACGCTGTAACAGATAGTCGCGATTTATCCAAAGGCTTGCTGCCGCGTGGGGTGCGCTGACTGGTTTTTTCTTTGAAGGGGATGAGCTTGACTGTATCGATATGGTTGTCGGCGACCAACTCATATTGCAGCGTATCTTTAAATAATTCTTTGAAATACCAAGTCACCGTGTCGGCCGTGGCAGATATGCTTTGAAAATATCCGGCATCGCGCGACAAAGGCGTTGCAGAGAAGTCCGCAATAGCCGATTTGTATGGGAAATGGTAGATGCCCGCTGCCGGATTTTCCAAATGCTGCAATACTGGAATGGTGTCTGGAACAACAAACGAGTGAAGCACCAACATGGGCGCATCAGATTTCGGAGTTGTTAAAGAATCCGCTATGGAAAGACTGTCTTTGCGCAGCGTGTCCTGCTTTGTCATGACAGATGCTGCAACCAATTGCTCGCTGAACGCAATCTCCTCATTGGGCAAATCGTATAACAGGTTCGAATTAATGTCACGTAAGGCGAAAACTTTGTATTGGCCTTCGCGAATATTGCGAAATTTAAACTGCCCGTTGCTTTGTGTGCGAGTTACATACGTGGCTAAAGAATGTCTTGGCAGAGAATCAACGTCTTCATCATACAGCATAACGTACATGTCGGCTGCTGGAGAAAGCGTTTGCGCATCCAACACTATTCCCGGCAACATGAAAGTGTCAATATAACTGCCCGTGGAAAAACTATATTGGTAAGATTCCAGTTTGTTGCTCTCGTGGTAATCCTGAATGCAGTTGGAGAACAGAATGTTGTAGGTGGTGTTCGGTCGAAGATCCTCCTTGAATTTCACCACCAGAGTTTTATTCTGAATCAAATATTCTGGTTCCGTTTGAAGGGGGGGGGAAATGAGCACATTCTGCTGTGGATTGTTCAATGTGAAAAATTCATCAAATGTGATTTTTATGGTGGGCGAATTGAAATCCACACTCTGGCTGGCAGGCTGCTCTTTTAGCATTTTGGGTGGCGTACTGTCTTGTTCCCCACCAGTAGGAGTTACGATTTTTGCACAAGAACAAAATGCCCAGGCCAAAAGCAAGTAATATACAAGGTATTTGATTTTCAATTAGAATGCTTTTATGAGGCCGCAAAGATACTAAAACTTGGCAAATGCTATAATATCAATCTTAAAATCGTACCTTTGCAACCGCTAAACTTATACATGATGCTGTCTTCTTCAAAATTTCGTCTGTGCTTGTCGCTACTAGTCCTATTGGGCGTGGTACAAGTGAATATTGCTCAAAATGCCGAACAAGCTAATCCCGATCTGAATCTGGAGGCTGATTATGTCCCACCAACTGAGCCCGCCGTCTTGGCAAAACTTGACCAATGGCAGGATTTGAAATTCGGCATGATTATTCATTGGGGACTCTATTCCGTACCTGGTATTGTGGAGTCATGGTCCATCTGTTCGGAAGATGTGGATTGGATTCCGCGTGATACCACGATTCGCTACGACGACTACAAACGCTGGTATTGGAATCTGAACAACTCTTTTTGTCCTGAACGATTTGATCCAGACCAGTGGGCATCCGCCGCGCGCCGTGCGGGGATGAAGTATGCGGTATTTACCACGAAGCATCATGACGGATTTGCCATGTTCGATACGAAGTACAGCGACTTTTCCATTGCCCAAGGCCCTTTCCGTAACCATCCCAAAGCCGATGTCGCCCGATTTGTCTTCGATGCCTTCCGAAATCAGAAGATGATGGTAGGTGCCTATTTTTCCAAACCAGACTGGCATTCGCAAGACTATTGGTGGGATCGTTATGCTACGCCCAATCGTCATGTAAACTACGACATTGCTCAGCATTCTTATCGTTGGAATAATTATAAAAATTTTGTTTTCAATCAGATAGATGAAATTACTTTACGTTATGGTTTAATTGATATCCTATGGCTGGATGGAGGTTGGGTGCGTGCTCCCCAGGAGGATATCGACATGGATCATATTGTGGACAGGGCTCGCCAGAACCAGCCCGGAATGATTGTGGTGGATCGTACCGTGTCGGGTCCGTACGAAAATTATCGCACTCCCGAAAAGCTGATTCCCGAAAGACAGTTGCCCTATCCGTGGGAAACCTGTGTGCCCCTAAGCAAGGATTGGGGCTATGTGCCAGGGGCTACATTCAAATCTGCCCAGCAGATTATCCGTATGCTGGTGGAAGTCGTGGCTAAAGGAGGAAGTCTCCTTCTTGGGGTGGGGCCGACGCCGGATGGACTGTTGGAACCAGCCGTGGTGGATCGTCTTTCCGAAATCGGGGAATGGCTGAATGCTAATGGCGAAGCTATCTACAACACTCGTCCGGTGAGCCATTACCATGATGGAACAGTATGGTTTACAAGAGACAAGACGGGAAGTACTTATTACGCTCTTGCCGAAGTGGATGGAAACACCCTTTCGTGGAAGGGAAATCCTCCTGCCAAAGGATCCAAAATCATTCTTCTTTCTACAGGGAAAAGTCTTCCGTATAAGGTAACGGATGGCCTTGTGAGTGTTCGTCTTCCGCATCAGGTTGATCAATCCCTACCCATTGCTGTGAAATACCGCGTTCAATAACATCGTTCTTTATCGCTTATGAAAAAATTAGTTTTTCTTCCTTGTGTATTGATTCTTTTGTTGTCTTCCACGCAAATTTGCGCCCAGAGTCGTTATCACGACTTAAATCACAATCATCGAATGGACTCCTATGAGAATCCTGCGCTTCCTATACCTGAACGCGTGGAAGATTTGGTTTCGCAAATGACATTACCTGAAAAGGTCGGCCAGCTGCAGATGACTATGGGGTGGGGATATTATGAATCTGATGGAACAGAGATTCATTGGACAGATGCTTTTGAACGGGCAGTGACAGAGCAGCCTATTGGATCCATGTGGGCGCTGATGCGTGCTGATCCGTGGACCCAGAAGGATTTTCAGAATGGCCTTACGCCTCAGCAGGCACATCAACTCACAAACGCGATGCAACGATATGTGCGTGAACATACGCGCTTGGGGATTCCGCTTCTTTTTGCCGAGGAGTGTCCCCATGGACACATGGCCTTAGGTACTACCGTATTTCCAACGGCATTGGGACGAGCCTCATCGTTTAACGCAGAATTAGAATATCGTATTGGTGCGGAGGTAGGACGTCAGGCTGCCTTACAGGGTGTGCAGATCGCCTTTGGCCCTGTGGTGGATATCGCGCGCGATCCCCGCTGGTCGCGCATGGAAGAAGGCTATGGCGAGGATCCGGTGCTGTCGGCCATGTTGGGCTCTCAATATGCCTTGGGACTGCAAAGTCAGGGCTTACTGTCCACGCTCAAGCATTTTACAGCTTACGGCGTGTCTGAGGGCGGCCATAACGGTGCCTCCGCCCATGTGGGGGCGCGCGAGTTGCTTTCCATCTTAAGCTATCCATTTTTTAAAGCAGCTCAATCCGGTGTGCGTGCCGTGATGACGGCCTACAACGATGTGGACGGCGTACCCTGTAGCTCCAATAAATGGCTGATACAGGATGTATTGCGTGATACGTGGCATTTTGACGGACTGGTAATTTCGGATTTGTTTGCCATAAATGGTCTTGTTAGCTCCCGCATTGCTGAGAATGCGATGCAGGCGGCGGCCATGGCGGCTCAGGCCGGCGTTAATATTGATTTGGGAGCCACGTGCTATGCACAACCGCTAGTGGATGCGATACATCATGGTTTGATTACGGAAAAGACGGTGGATTCCCTTCTGAAGCCAATTCTGTTGGCAAAATTTCAACTGGGCTTGTTTGATAAGGACTATGACGACAAACCCACTTGTATAAAACAAAGCGATTTGGCCTTGGAATCCGCTACGGAGTCGATAGTGCTGTTGAAAAACGAGGGCGCTTTGCTACCACTGTCTTCAGATTATCAACGCATAGCCGTAATAGGTCCTAATGCCGATAATGTGTATAATATGTTGGGAGATTACACCGCACCGCAGCGAGACACATCAGTGGTGACGTTGCTGGAGGGCTTGCGTGAAGCCCTTCCCGAAGCGAATATCGACTATGTGCGGGGTTGTGCCATTCGCGATACGAGCTATGAGGAAATATCCCGCGCAGTAGCTGCCGCACAGGCAGCTGATGTGATTGTTTTGGCACTTGGCGGCTCCAGCGCCCGCGATTTTCATACACACTATCAG
>JAZRYC010000153.1:0-6446 GCA_045600525.1 Bacteroidales bacterium | reverse complement strand
AGACCGGTGCTGCCGATGCGGCAGTACAAACTGTCAGCGACATGGAGTCTGGCGAGGGCTTCGACCGCTCATCATTGTCCCTAATGGGCTACCAACAGCAACTGTTAGAGGCAGTGTGTGCTACAGGAAAGTCCGTCGTGTTGGTGCTAATACAAGGCCGTCCGCTGAATATTGAGTGGGCTGCGCAACATGTTCCCGCCATTCTGTGCGCGTGGTATCCCGGGTTACAGGGCGGTCGCGCTATCGCTAATCTTCTTCTAGGCAAAAGCAATCCATCGGGGCACCTGCCTGTGTCCTATCCCCGAAACGAAGGACAACTCCCCGTCTATTACAACACCACTTCTGTGCGCCGTGATTATACCGATGCACCGGCAACGCCGCTGTTTCCATTCGGTTATGGACTGAGTTATACTACTTTTTACTATAGCAACGGTACCATAGACCCTTTGCCCGATGGCCGCGTGCAAGTGACTGTAGAAGTACAAAACACAGGGAATTGTGATGGGGCAGAGGTGGTCCAACTATACATTGCCGACCAAATCAGCAGTGTATCGCTACCCGAACGACAATTACGGAAATTCCAAAAATTGTTTTTGAAGAGAGGAGAAAGGCAGATGGTGCAGTTTGTCCTTACGGACGAGGATTTTGCCCTACTAAACCAACAACTACAATGGGTCGTTGAACCGGGCATATTCAAAATCGCCATAGGCAGTTCCTCACAGGATCTTCCCATAGAGCTCCTATATGAACGAAAATAAAACTTAGGATCTTTTCGGAATCTTATTTTCAACAAAACGCTTGAGTTCAGGACTCTCGATTATTTCCACATCCTGATACAATCCGAGGATAAATCGGGCGGGGCCTTCAAAACTACAGACTTCGGTTGTTAGCATCCAGCTATTGTCTGATTTTTGGACAATTTGTTCTGCAGCAAGTGGATATTCTTCCATCAATAGGTTTGCCGCCCGCATACTTAATTTCAGCCTTATGGGAAAACGTTGCGCACTATGCATACGGAATATGTCAATGAATCCAGTCTTGTGCAGCGGGGTATATTGCCAGTTTTGCTCAGTAATCTCTACCTGTTCAATCCGAGCCACTTTAAAGAGCTTTACAAGTTTGGAATCCGGTTCAAAGCACCAGACCTGCTCGTAATTGGTGGTGAATGCGAATGGTTCTACCAAACGGTTTCGGCGTGTACCGCTATGGGCAGAATGGTAATTGCAGAGGGTGGTCTGTTTTTGTTGCTCAATAGCCGAAATTAGAAGGTGCAGATTGTCGCGCTGCTGAGGCTTTATCACCACATCGGCCACCAACTTGTAGTCGTATAGGGAATAGAGCTTCTTTTTGAGATTCTGCTTGATTATATTGGTGTCGTCAATGCTGTCAATGGCTCGTTTGAGAAGATAGGATTCCTCTGATGAAAAGTAGAGTAAGTCGCTAAAATCCTCAAAGTAAGGTGACTTCTTGTCCAATTTGTAGATATTGTTTTCTTTGTTGATAACCAATCCCGCGTTTCTTAAATCGTTGATGTCACGGTATATGGTTCTGCTGGTGGTGTTTAAGCGACGGCTGATGTCCTCCACCGAGGCATAATGGTTTTTGGCGAGGATGGGAATCAAACAAAGCAGTCGTTCAAATTTAGATTGTTCCATAAGGTTGCTATTTATTATATTTTGGCAAAAATAGCACATGTAATTGACAACTTTTGTCAAAAAATTAAAACAACAATGATTATTTTGATGATCATGATTTTTGTCATCCTATGTCACAAAGGGAGTCTTCTTTTGTGCAAAATTTATTTATTAAAATATAATGATCATGAGAAAAATCAAAGCAATCTATTCTATTGCAGCAATCGCAATGTGTCTGTTGGCCAGTTGTGTGGTCAATACGGAGGTCGTTTCGTTGTCGGCATACAACAACAAAATGTCTGAAATAAAGGCTGAATTGGAAAATCAAGGATACATACTCAGTGGTGAATCCAATGATGTGAAAAATGAAATGACTGTGAATGGGGTCACTTATTCTCGATGGACGGGTTATGGCACATCCATGAAAAACAATTATTGGTCGTATGATGAGTTTACATTTGTGGATTCCGCACATAATACGATTTCGTTTACGACCAAGTATATGAGTAAGAAGAGCCACGATGGTGTGGCTTATGTGGATGATTTGGAGTTGGTGTCCTGCAATGCCAGTCGCGACTATAGTGAGATTTGCGGTGGCAGGGGCAAGGTTAAATCAGCCATTCAGAAAATGAATGACCAGCCGGACAAGGTTGTCCAAATTTATAATTCAGGAGGTACAACAGCAGCTATAATAGGTGTGTCACTGGGAATTTGCGTTATTGCCATTATTGCCGCCTTACTCGTTCTATAGCATATAATGAGAAGAAGGACGGAACCAGCGCTCCGTCCTTCTTTCCATAAATTTAGAATTCCCTATAGGTCTTCTTTTGACTCTTTCTTGTTCTTCTGTATGTTGGCCTTGTCGAGATAGCTGAGGGTTTTCTGCTCGAAGTTGAGAAGGATGCTGCCTTCGGGAAGTTCAATGCCCACAATGCCGTCTTCATTTTGTGTAAAGGCATTTTCCTGACCATATTTTTCTTTCAGAGAATTGGCAAGTTCGGCTAAGTCTTCACGGGTGACTTCTTCTCCAAAATTGACGACAATGCCGAAAACGGTTTTTGACTTCACCGTTTTCTGTAGTTTGAGTTTGACATCATAACCTGAGAACTTGCCTTTATAGAACTCGTCCTTCGTTTTGGAAAAACCCTTGGTGGTCAGGCGTTGTTCCAAGGTGCTTACCTGTCCATTGACTTCCACACCCATAAATTTGATATGGGTGGAACTGCTTTGTGAATATACCACGCCTATGGTGAATAGGCAGAGAAGGAGGGTGATTATTTTTTTCATTGTTTTATTAGTGCTTAAACTGTAATCAGTGGTGAAAAAATGATAAATTGTACTATTTCTTAAATATGGACTTCAGCATTTCCTCCGTAATCTTACGGGTTGCGGTTGTGGTGGCCGACTTGGCGGCCTTGCCGAGAATGTCGCCGCCAGTGCTTTTCTTACTTCCTTTGGATACGGAGCCTGTCACGGCCTTACCCACCTTAGTGCCGATGCTGCGGGCCACGCTGCTGATGGCGGCGCCTACCATGGTGCCGAAGATAGTACGTTTCCACTTAGATGATTTCTGCTCGGCCTCTTTTGCCTTTTTAGCTTCCTCTTTTTCGGCCTCTTTCTGTGCTTTTAGGGCTTCTTTTTCAGCTTTTTCAGCTTCCTTTTGTGCAAGCTTCTCAGCCTTTTCGGCTTCAATGGCTTCTTGTTCTTTGATTCGGATGGCCTCGGCCTCGGCGTTGGCGGCGGTCAGCGTCTCATAGGCGCTTTCGCGATCAAAAGTCTGATTATAGCCTTTGATGCGGGCTGGAGCCGCATTCATGATATCCATGCGCTGACCTTCTGTGATGGCTCCGATTTGGCTAAGTGGGAATAGTATGCGGGCGCGTTCCACCACACAGGGAGCGCCTTTTTCGTCTAAGAAGGAAACAAGGGCTTCACCAGTTTGCAGATTCATGATGGCCTCATCGGTCTTGAACTCGGGATTGGCGCGGAATGTTTCGGCGGCAGCGCGCACGTCTTTCTGCTCTTTTGGAGTGAAGGCTCGCAATGCGTGTTGCACGCGGTTGCTCAACTGGGCGAGAATATTGTCGGGAATGTCGGTGGGTGACTGGGTGATGAAGTAAATGCCCACGCCTTTGGAACGGATGAGTCGGATAACCTGTTCGAGTTTTTCCACGAGAGCTTTGGAAGTGCCGTCAAAGAGCATGTGTGCCTCATCAAAAAAGAAGATGAGCTTCGGCAGTTCTGGATCTCCCACTTCGGGCAGGGTGGCGTAAAGTTCTGTCATGAGCCACAATAGATAGGTACTGTATAATTTAGGGTTGAGCATCAGCTTGTCGGCAGCCAGCACGCTCATTACGCCCTTTCCGTTTTCCACGTCAAGCAGGTCGTTTACGTCAAAGGCTGGTTCGCCGAAGAATTTGTCGCCGCCTTCGGATTCAATGGCAAGGATGGCACGTTGGATGGCACCGATGCTGGCCGCAGTCACGTTGCCGTAAGTCGTGGTGAACATAGAAGCGTTCTTTGCCACAAAGTCAAGCATTAGACGGAGATCTTTGAGGTCGATGAGGAGCAGCTCCTTATCATCTGCGATTTTGAACACGATGTTAAGCACGCCGGTCTGGGTATCGTTCAAGTCCATTAGACGGGCCAGCAGTTGTGGCCCCATGGCGGAAATGGTAGTGCGCATGGGAAATCCTTGTTCTCCGTATACATCGTAGAAGCGGACAGGGCAGGGTTGGAAGTCAGGATCCTGAATACCGAACTCCTGACAACGTTTCTCAATGAATTCGGTCATCTTGCCTGTCTGGCTGATACCGGAGAGGTCGCCTTTCATGTCGGCCATAAAGCAAGGTACGCCGGCCTGGCTGAAGGTCTCGGCCAGCACTTGTAGGGAGACGGTCTTGCCCGTACCGGTGGCACCGGCGATCAAACCATGACGGTTACACATATTGCCTGTCATATAAATCGGGCCGTTGGAAGAGTGGGCTACATAGAGTTTCTGATTCAAATACATATTGCTTTGATTTTAATTGATAATCATTTGATGAATTTAGGATGCAAAGATAATAAAAATGCGCAAATGCACCACATATGCATAATGGTGGGGGCACTGGTGACACCAAACTGCGAAAAATCCCCGCAGTTCTTTGACGACCTGCAGGGATTTTCTTTTGTGTTGGTTTGCTCTATTGAAGATCCTTACTTATTTTATCAGTATTTTCTTGTTTACCATTTTACCCTTTGGGGTTAAAATGCGGACGATGTAGATTCCCTGAGGCAGTTGGCCGACAGATAGGATCTGCTCGCCAGCTATACCATTTCTAACCAATTGCCCCATCATATTCACCAATTGAATTTGCTTGACATCAACACCGCTAATGTGAAGCAAATCGCCGTACTGATAGACAGAAATAAGATCATTATCCACATCTTCAACAGATACAGGGCCACAACTACCGTCCAATTTTATGTTTTGTCCATACAACCCAAATATGTTGTCGCGAGAGCCTTCCCAAGCGATAATGTTTTGGCCGTAATGGTATCCGGAAGCAGTCTGGGCTAAATTGATGAATTCGGTACTCTGGGTGGCTACAGTGGAATTCCACATAGTTGCACCATTGTCATTGATGCCAATGGCTTTAATCGAGTAGTCGTTGAATTTGTATATGATTGATGCTCCTGAACCGTCAGGAAATGCATCTATAAGTGGCATAGATAGTTTATCATCAGTTGTGGGGAGAATGGTGATGCCGTTGTTTCCCCATACTTTTATACCATTGGGCGTTATACGATTGACGATCAAAGCATAGTGTGATTCTGAAAAAGCGTCTGTTTCCAAAAAGGACACCATCAAA
The DNA here is from genome assembly GCA_045600525.1 of Bacteroidales bacterium. GTDB lineage: Bacteria > Bacteroidota > Bacteroidia > Bacteroidales > WCHB1-69 > F23-D06. The sequence continues at coordinate 958 of JAZRYC010000153.1, read as the reverse complement.
TCATGAGAAGTCGGGTGCAGACTAGCATTCGGAGCAACGTGGAAATTCATTCCATCCGTCTGGCTGACGATGAGCCCAGTTGGCTCAGAAATAGTGTTATGTCCCTCACTATCGAAATGGAACATATAGACCTCATAGATGTCGTTGAGTGCGGCGTGACATATCCAGGCATAGCCGCCTCCCATACCATCGGAACATGCATTATGGACAATTTCCCCACTGATGGAAACGGTTGCCATAAGCTCTTCTTCTTGAGATAACTGCAATCCTTCGGGGGAGTATTTGGTCACATGAATGCTTTTGTTAAAGTATGAACCAACATTATATTGCTGCTTCATATACACAACAAAAACATTATCTTGGTCGTCAAGAACCATTTGCCCGAAAGCGATGCTTTTACCACTATCATCGGAAATGGTTATCTGGTTGCCAACAGGCGTTCCGTCAGAATGATAGCATCTTAGGTAAACGGAGTGGTTGTTATGACTAAGAATCCAAAAATTACCTTCATGACCGGCAACGAGTTTGGTGCGTAGGCAGTTCTCTGCATCAAGGGCCACGATTCCATTGCTGCCCCATGCGAAGTTGCCATCTTCATCAATCTTAACGGCAATACATTCGCCGTTGTTGTTGACAAAGCCACTAACCACCCCGCCGTCGGTAAGGGGTACCATAGCAACCCCATTACTATAGGAATCAAAATTCTGTCCATCAATGTGAACGCCGTTGGTTCCCCATAGGGAATTGCCCATACTGTCCACTTTTTGAATAGATGGAGACCAACCATTGTCATATAAACCACACCATTGTATAAAGGTGTTTCCATTTTGCGGATGTGTGGCTAAAAGAATCTCCCCATAGTATAAGTCTCCTGATGCAAGTCGTGTGTTTTGAGATGGATCAGATACCCATTGGGCTGATATCATACTGACTGACAATAGGATGATTGAAGATAATA
>JAZRYC010000152.1:0-2941 GCA_045600525.1 Bacteroidales bacterium | reverse complement strand
ACTTGGTAATGGCCAATGTGGAGACTTCCGTGGCCGCGCTAAACTGACGAGCCTGTTCAAAGGCGTTCTGACCTGTGGAGCCGTCCAACACCAACAACACTTCGTGAGGGCCGTCAGGGATCAGCTTGCGAATGACGTTCTTAATTTTCACCAGTTCGTTCATGAGATTCGTCTTATTATGAAGACGACCTGCGGTATCAATCAAAACCACATCGCTTTTGTGTGCGATAGCGGAGGCCACTGTGTCGTATGCCACCGCAGCCGGGTCGGAGCCCATTTTCTGCGTAATAATAGGGACATCGGCACGCTTGGCCCAAGCTTCAAGTTGTTCAATGGCTGCGGCACGGAACGTATCTGCAGCACCCAACATAACGGAATATCCTTTCTTTTTAAACTGATAGGCAAGTTTTCCGATCGTGGTCGTCTTGCCCACGCCATTGACACCGACAACGAGAACCACATACGGAGTATCCATTTGTGGAATCACAAAATCATTGGCCTTTTCTATATCGTTTTCAAGCAGCAGACCGGCGATTTCCTCCTTGAGTATGGTATTAAGCTGCTCGGTACCAATGTACTTATCGCGTGACACACGTGCTTCTATACGTTCAATAATGCGCAACGTGGTATCCACTCCCACATCGGAAGTCACGAGCACCTCTTCCAAGCTATCCAAGACATCGTCATCCACTTTGGATTTGCCGACCACTGTTTTAGCCAATTTAGCGAAGAAACTTTCTTTGGACTTTTGAAGGCCTTCGTTTAGTTCTTCTTTTTTCTCCTTGGAAAATATAGAAAAGAAACCCATAGCAATCTATTTAAAACTTGAGGGTGCAAATGTACAAAAAAAAGACATGCGCACACTTCGAAACACATAACGAAAAAAGGCATCCCGAGAGCTCGGGACACCTTCTTTCAACCATGAAAACAAAATATTACTTTTTAGCCAAAAAGTCTTTTACAGTAGATGAGTCTATAACATCCTCTTTGAACGTATAGGCTCCGGTTTTCGGTGAGCGTTCCATTCTCACTACACGAGTATAGGTTACGCCACCTTCTTTTTTCAATGTTGCGACTACCTTCTTTGCCATCTCTTTATTGTTTTATTATTTAACTTCTTTATGTAATGTCATTTTCTTCAGATATGGATTATATTTCATAAGTTCCAATCTGTCGGGCGTATTCTTTCTATTTTTTGTGGTAATATATCTAGACATACCTGGTACGCCGCTTGCTTTTTGCTCAGTGCATTCCAAGATAACTTGTTGACGAGCTTCTTTAACTTTCTTTGCCATTTTCTTATCCTTCTTTTGTTCGTTTTTGACGCGGCAAAGATACATTTTTTTTGAAATGGAGCAATATCGCGAATATGATTTTTAATTTTTTTTCCTTTCTTTTTCCATCTAGTCATAATTATTTAATTACCAATATCTTGTAATACATAACAAGCGAAACTATTCGTTCAAGAGTTCCCAAAGTCGGTCTTTAATTTCTGTAAGATGGTAATTTGTCAAGGAAGAAATGTTAATAACGGGCAGTTTTTTCGCCAATTCGGAAGTGACTTTCAAGGCTTCCTCTTCCGGTACCAAATCGCACTTGGTAAGTGCCACGAGGAATTTCTTATCCAATAATTCATTATTGTAGGCTTCCAATTCATGGCGCAGAATTCCGAATTCGCGATAGACGTCGTCCGCTGTTCGCGTTCCCTCTTCGCCAGCGACAGGTACCATATACAGCAGGACGGAATTACGTTCTATATGGCGCAGGAATCGAAGTCCAATTCCTTTCCCTTCCGAAGCGCCCTCAATAATGCCAGGAATGTCGGCGATGACGAAGGATTGGAAATCGCGATAGGCGACCATACCCAAATTAGGTGTCAGTGTGGTAAACGGATAGTTGGCTATTTTCGGTTTGGCATTTGAGAGCATACTGATGAGGGTGGACTTGCCCGCATTCGGGAATCCAACCAGTCCGACATCGGCCAGCACTTTCAACTCCAAGGAAATCCAGCCTTCAGTTCCCAGTTCGCCGGGTTGTGCAAAACGCGGCGTCTGCATGGTCGCACTCTTGAAATGCACGTTGCCCAGTCCGCCTCGTCCGCCCTTCATAACGACCAGTTCTTCGCCGTCTTCCATGATTTCGCCAACCACCTCATCGGTATCCACCAACTTGATAACGGTTCCTAAAGGAACCTCAATGAGCGCGTTTTCGCCATTTTTTCCGAAGCACTGGTTTTTCTGTCCATTACCACCATGTTCTGCAAAAACATGTTTGGTATAGCGAAGATGAAGCAGTGTCCACAAATTTCGATTTCCTCTAACGATCACGCTTCCGCCTTTACCGCCGTCTCCACCGTCAGGGCCGGCTTTGGGATTGCGGGCCGTACGAGCCAAATGCGCAGATCCGGAGCCTCCATTGCCCGATCTGCCAAATATTTTCACATAGTCAATAAACTGCTCCTCGCCCATATTCCAATATTATGATATTAAACAACTATTATTTATTTATGGTTCAACAACGGATTTGCATATATCCGTAGGAAAATGTCCTTCAATTCATCCTGATCACCTTGAAGCAAAGCAAGTCCTTCCGTCATACGATTCACAAACTGCTCTTTTTCCGACAAAGAATATTGACTTTCCATCTGTGTCGAATTCAGCAACAAGTCATAGGCAATGTAATTTGTTTTCCAGAGTTTATAATGCGAATTGATTCGCTGGTCGACTATATCGGCCAAAGCGGCAAACCTATCATTTTTCTCCAATCGGTCGCAGCATTCCAATTCTTCTTTCAGAATAACTGAAGACACGCTTAAATGAATCTGTCCTTTGTGTTGCATTATCCCCGTCAGGATGCTACGCAGATCCTCACCAGGTTCCTTAATGTAGGGTTGATATTGGGAGATATAAAGTTCCTGCGTTTTCAAAAAATCGCAGGGTTC
>JAZRYC010000151.1:0-19644 GCA_045600525.1 Bacteroidales bacterium | reverse complement strand
TAAAATTGAGAAATACTTTTTCATAGATGTTTTTATGCTAATAGATATATTGATTTATTACTAATGACGTATGACTTTTTCCAGCGCTTTCCAATGTCCCTCTGTCATTCTGTCTGGGGTGAATGTTCTTCCAGTTCTGTTGCGATGTTGAGGCCCTTGTCGTCTCATAGCATACGGGCGGTGTGCGGTAAACCACGTAGCCCTCAGGGTCGGTGAGCAGGCCCGCATATCGTTGTGTGAGTCCTTGCGCCCAAAGCGTCGAAAGGCATACAACTGTTCCAAATAGTATGAATAGTGCTTTTCTCATAGTAAAGCGCTTTGCTTCTATAGCGGACGGCAAAAGTACTAAAATTGTAGGGATGATTTGTTATATGGCAAATATATCATAATAATTTACTATTATTGCATTCACATTTGAGCACACTCATATGTTTAGTTAACAATCTTATTTATTCATTAAATTTATTTGATATGAGAAAAATTTTACTTTTAACGGTTGCAGTTATTTTTAGTTTTGCTCTTAAAGCTCAATGCCCATTGAATCAAGCGGTTGATTTTACAGCTACCGATTGCCACGGTAATACGATTCATCTGTTTGACATTTTGGATGGAGGTCAATCGGTCTTGATTGATTTCTTTTACACCACATGCGGACCTTGCCAACAGGCTACTCCGAAGGTCGTAGAATCATATTATTCTATGGGCTGCAACCAAAATGATGTCTTCTATATGGAGATTACACCTTACGACAATAATGCTGCATGTCAAAACTGGGTTTCTAACTATGGCGTTGAATATCCGACGATTGGCAAGGATGGCACCGGAAATACCATTAGTAACACTTATGGTATTGATGCTTTCCCAACCGTTATTCTCATCAAACCGGATCGTTCTATCGTTATCAAAGACTTGTGGCCCATCAACAATGCAAGCTCTGTTATCACTGCTTTGGAAGCACAAGGTGTTCAGCAACATCCTTGTGGCGGAGCAGGTGTTGAAGAATTTGAAAGCGAGAATTTTATGGCATATCCTAACCCTGCTCGCGATTATGTAACGTTTTCTGGTGAAAATATCCAAGAAGTGGTGATTTACAATGCTCTTGGTCAACTGATTGATAATGTGAAATCAGACGGCAAGGTGACGCTCTCTACTTCGAACTACCAAAATGGTGTTTATTTTGCGCGTATTAATGGAGCAAAAACGGTTCGCTTCGTTGTTTCTCGTTAATGAAGTAGTTGTTATTTGCAATTGACATAAAAAAGACGGCGCTTGGCGTCGTCTTTTTTTTTATTTTTTTCTTGCGGCTCTGCGTTTTTTCATCTTGGCCACGGCCTTCTGGTAGCGCTCCTGACAGCCTGCGATGTATTCGTCGGTGAACTTTGGATTGCCGTATCGGGCCATACGCCCCTGGATGATGCCGGCCTGGCGACTGAGATAGCCCGACGGATGCGACGGGTCGCGGTGAAGTGGGGCAGGGTAGCAGGCTGTGATTAAAGCAGCCTGGTAGGAGTTCAGATTTTTTGCGCTTTTATGGAAATAGTGCTGAGCGGCAGCCTCTGCGCCGTAGATGCCCGGCCCCATTTCAATGACGTTCAAATAAACTTCCATGATACGCTCTTTTGACCAAAAGGTCTCAATTAGGAAAGTATAGTAAGTTTCCAAACCTTTGCGAACCCAGGAACTGCGCGGCCAACAGAATACGTTTTTGGCCGTTTGCTGGGAAATGGTGCTTCCTCCACGCTTACGAACGCCATTCTTGCGCTCCTGCATGACGATGTCCAATGCAATGACATCAAAACCGTTATGTCCTAAGAAATAACAGTCTTCGGAAGCGATAGCTGCCTTATACATATTGGGAGAAATTTCCTCAATGGGTTTCCATTCTTTTTCAATAGGATATCCATGTTGCACTTTCCGAATGACCATTAAGGGAGTGATGGGAGGATTAATCCATCTGAAGATCACTGTGAAAAATATGCTGAGTAAAAAGCAGATTAGGACGATGAGCCCTAATGTTTTCCAAAAACCACGCTTCTTTGTAGATGATTTCTTTTTTGAAGCCATTGTGCGAATTTTTTATAGCCCGCAAAAGTACAAAAAAAGGCCGCAAAGTTGCGACCTTATTTGTATATGATAAATATGTGTTATTTCTTGATAAATCTGGTGGTGTATGACTGCGTGCCATCGCTCAAGCGGATGAAGTAGTTTCCTGAGGTTAAACCCTGGACGTTGATTTGGAACTGGTTTCCGCTGACGATTTGGCTTTTAACGAATCTTCCTTCTATGTCAAAAATAGCGAGGGAGGTTACTTCGAATTTCGTGTTGTTGAGGAAGATATTGAGTACGTTTTCGGCGGGATTCGGATAAATGGTGAGGTCGTTTTCACTGAGGTAATCATGGATGCCTGTACCGAAATCATTAAGGGTGCGAGGAACGATGTAGTATCTGAACCCCCATTCAGGATAGGTGCTGCCAACCTTGCTGCTGGCGAAGTTGGTACCTGTGATGTTTACTGTGCCGGAAGGAATGTTTGAACCCAGATAGTTAGCATCTTGGAAATAAGGATAGACAGCGGTTGCAGTAGTTCCATTTTGGGTGATTTCGTAGAGCCCGTATGCAGCAAATGAACCTGTGGAATTGAAGGTGGCATTTTTGAGCGTGATGAGCTCTGATTGATGCTGATTCATGAAACTTTGGTCGTTGAGTTGGTCAAGGGTGATTTCCATGGGCTCGACGTTTTGGAAAATACCAACGAGTTCCTCGTAGGCTTGTGTGGGTTGGAATTCCAGAAATCCCCAATAGTTGGTAAGCGTGCCGTAAATACCGGTGACTTCATCTTCCACTTCGAGGTTGCCTAATTTGCCGTCAGGATCATAGATAAGAACGGCGCCAGTCTCGTCTTGAAGCACTTTTTGATTGTTGTATGCAGCCACGGCGGTAACAATGGCATGTCCAGTGTATTTGTATTCCACAGGGTCGGCGGAAACACCTTCGTTGCTGGTCATGTCGATCTTACTTCTGAGTTCGGCTAATGTGGAAACACAGAATTCGGCGGAAACGCCAAAAGTGAAGGTCGTGGTGTCAAAAGTCAAAATATTGCCGGAAAGGTCGGCAATGTTGCTGACCGTTAGCGTATAGGAATTTCCTTCTGTCATGGCAGGATTGAGACTGAGCGTCACAACGTTTCCATTGAGGGTGGCAGCTGAAATATTGATGTTGTCGCTGAGACTGTAGTTGTTGACGTTTTGGGCAGAAGTGGCATCTAGGGCTTCATTGAAACGGATGTCCAAAGAGTTTGCGTGGGGCGTGACGTAGGATACGTAGGGAGCGTCATTGTCGGGCATGGATGTGACAACAATATTGTCAATGAAGAAACGAGATTTGCTGGCTTGGAAACTTTCGAATTTGATAGCTGTAGCATCCGTGCCATTGGAAAATTCTACATTGAATGTGTTGAAAGAGTTGTTGGTCAATCCTTGTACAATTTGAGATTCACCGTTTGCGGTAACGATGATTTTAGATTGATCAGAACTCCATCTTTTTGCATCAAAGCTGACGATGAAATGTCCGCCGTTGTTGGAAAGGTTCAAAGATGGTGTCTGTATGTAACCGCCTTCACTAGATTTACCTATTTTAACTTTTCCAAAGCTAGGATATACCCAGTCGCCACTCCAACCTGGAACATTCGTGAAACTGTCCAACTTATTGGTAATAGTGTAGGAATTGCTATCTACAATGGCGGAAAAATCCTCGCTTAAGACGATTGTTTGCGCAGATACGCTCATTACAGCACATAAAACCATGCTGATAAGAAGAATTTTTTTCATAAGAGGAAATATTAAATTAACGAGTTATTGTTAATAATCAAAATATGGCGCAAAAATACAAAAAAACCAATATCTTTTTATTGAGAATTTATTATTAAAGTATGCAATATAACGTGAGTTTATACGTTTCAATATAAATTTTTTGTCTATGAGAAAAAGTATACTTGCTTTTATATGCTTGATGGTCTGTGGAATGCTCTTTTTTTCTGCGTGCGATGACACGGATTTGACCCCTGCCTTTATCCAAATTGATTTAGAAGATGTAAATCATGCCGTGGATGTCAGTAGTTTTAATGAAGATCATGGCTTGAATTTTGATGAAGAACAATTGAGCGCGTTGCAACAACATACCTTTACTCATGTGAATGTGTATGTTAATGGTAAGAATCTAGGTTGTTGGCAATTGCCTTGTAAGGTTCCGATCTTGGATGTTAATGATGAAGATTCCTCTGAGGTGATAATACTTCCCTGTTTTAGAAGGACAGGTATGAGCAATACGATTCAGGGTTATCCCTTCTTCAATGTTTTGCGACAGAAGGTCTTATTGAAGAGAGGCTCTGTATATGATGTGTCAGATAAGCCGATTGTCTATAAATATAGCTCGTATGCTATGTTTCCCTATTTTGAAACGTTTACCAATAGCTCTTCCTATATGCCGACAGATAGTACGCGTAGTACTTTGTCTTTTCAACCCATGGTGGTTGATGGTAGGACCGTCGGAGCCATTTGTCTAAATGATGCCAATGGGTTGGATTTTGATGTCACTTCCGTCGATATTACCTTGCCGGTGCTTAATTATTATGTGTTTTTGGAAGTTACGTATAAGACGGAAAACAGTATGGGGGTGGGTATGAAACTCTCTACGGCTCATTTCCCTAACACTGTTTACCAATTGGGCGGTATGTATGCCACCGATGGTGAGTGGAAAACCATCTATTTTGATCTTTCCAAAGTGATTTCCGGCTATCATAATGCTAGCGGAAACGTTACTATCGGCAACTTGGTATTGACTGGCATCGGGGAAAAAGGAAAGAATACGAATTTCTATATTGATAATATTAAAGTGATTTACGAACCTAGCGCATAGTGCTGATGAATAAGAAAAAACTCACTGCTCTCTATTTGTTGTTTGATGTGCTGGCAGCCGCCATCACATGGGTATGCCTTTACTTTTATCGTAAATATGTGGGCGAACAAATGACGGTCTCGGCCGCATGGCCCGGCATACAGCAGGATCCCAAGTTTGTGCTCGGAATATTGCTTTCCCCGGTATATTGGGTCTGCCTGCATGCCTTTATTGGATACTACAATAAGATATATCGAAAATCTCGTCTTAATGAATTATTCATGACCTTCGGCATTACCTTGGTCGGTTCTCTGGTGTTTTTCTTTGCATTTATATTAGATGATATTGTGACAAGCCCGCGCGACTATGTCCGCTATATGCTTTTCCTATTTGCAATTCAATTCCTGCTGACATATATTCCCCGAGTGATTATCACTACTCGTGTGAATCGTAAGATTCATGCCGGCCTCATCGGTTTCAATACGTTGATTGTGGGATGTGATGACCAGGCACGCAATGTTTATGATATGTTAATGAACAAGGAACAACGGTCTGGTAATATGATTGTTGGTTATATCCGCGTTACTCCGGAAGATGAGAATTGTCTTCCAGATAATCTTCCTTGTTTGGGCGATATTGAACAGTTGCGCGAGGTGGTGGACCAGCATCATGTGGAAGAAATTATCATTGCGCTGCATAATGGACAGCGACGCTATATTGACCGTGTGGTGTATTTGGTGCGTGATCATCGTGGACTTACGCTCAGCATTACTCCGCAACTGCATGATTTTCTGTTAGGAACGGTGAAAACATCATCCGTGCTTAACGAACCGCTGATTTCAATTACGCCAGAATACCTTCCCACATGGCAACGTTATCTGAAAAGAGGATTTGATATTTTGTTTTCTTTGGTCGCACTGATTCTGCTTTTACCATTGTATGTGTTTCTGGCCATCGGCGTAAAGAGATCTTCACCAGGACCTATTTTTTATAGACAGGAACGTATTGGATATCATGGGAAACCATTTTACATCATAAAGTTTCGCTCAATGTGCCAAAATGCGGAGGCTTCTGGGCCGATGCTCTCTTCCAAAGAGGATGCTAGAATTACTTCTTTTGGCAAATGGATGCGCCAATATCGATTGGACGAAACCCCACAGTTCTTTAATGTGCTTCGTGGCGATATGTCATTGGTAGGCCCGCGTCCGGAAAGACAGTTCTATATTGACCAAATCGCGGAACGTGCCCCGTATTATCATTTACTATTGGGGATTAAGCCGGGTATTACATCCTGGGGACAGGTTCGCTTTGGCTATGCCGAGAATGTGGATGAGATGTTGCAACGCTTGCGTTGGGACTTACTCTATATTGAGAATATGTCTCTTCAAATGGATATCAAGATATTGATTTATACGGTATTGATTGTTTTGAAGAAAGAAGGAAAATAAAAAATGCGACCATTTAGGTCGCATTTTTTGTGGGGCGTACTGGACTCGAACCAGTGACCTCTGCCGTGTGAAGGCAGCGCTCTAAACCAACTGGGCTAACGTCCCTTGCTCAAAGCGGCTGCAAAAATACATTTTTATATTTATGTAGCAACTACTTTATGAAAAAAAATTCTGTTAATAACTCATAGATATGGCTAAAGCTGCCAAAATCCATCGGTCTGGGATGGTCTCAAAATACAAAATGGTTTCCCCCCAACGGTCCTTTTTTCTTAAAGTCAGTCCGTCAAGATAGAAAAGTTGTTCCCCCCATTGATCTTCTTCGCGGATAGTTAGCTCGTCAAAATATAAGATTGCCTTTCCCCATTGGTCTCTTTCGCGAATCGTGTTCCCGTCAAGGTAGTATAGTGCCTTTCCCCAGTGGTCTTTCTCTCGTATCACTTTTCCGTCAAGGTAGAGCAATGCCATCCCCCAACGGTCTTTTTCTTTGAGGGTCTGTCCATCTACGAAAAAGAGTTTTTCTCCCCATTGATCTTTGGCACGAATGGTTTGGGCCTGAAGAACGATATTGGACAACAGGAAAACGCATAATAAAATTGATGTCTTTTTCATAATGTTTGCAAACATATAAAAAAATCACGTACAATTAAATTGTCAAAATTTGTATTTTTGTTGTTCCAAATTCTATCCTCAACAGGATTGTTGATTTTGCGAGCGAATATTTGTTAGAATTAATATTGAGTAATGATGAAGAAATTTATTGTCCTTTTTGTTTTTCTGTCGGCTGTAGCTGTATTGTCTAATTCATGTGGAAAAGGATGCACATGCCATGTTAAAGGTGATGTGTATAACATATCGCCCGTTTTTGAAGATGGCACTATGGGTAAAGAAGATTGTCAATTAAAAGAGGCGGCGCTGAATGCCCAATATGGCCGCACAGAGGATGATCCCCTCATTATCTGTCGTTAGCCTGTCGCTCGTTTTTTGCACGACTGGTAGTGACTAAATATACGCCGATGGCTATTAACACAAGGGCCACCGGCTTGTTCCATGTGAAGATGTCCTGTCCGAAGGCAATGGCTACGCTGGCGGTAACTACAGGCTGTAGGTTGCTGTACATACTTACTGTGGTGGGACGTAGGTGCCGTAATCCGATAGGAAGAAGAAAATAGGCTACGACTGTTGAAAATATCAGTACGGTTAGAAAATTGAGCCATGCTGAAATAGGGAAAGGACCACTAAGCATGGGCGAATTTTTTATGTACGGAATAGCTAATGGCAGGCAGGGAATGCTTCCTATAAGGAACATCCATTTCATTAAGGTGACAGGACTGTATTTCTGTGAAATGCTCCGTGTAATCAACAGGTAGGAAGCGTAGAATAAAATATTGATGAAGCAAAGTAGAAGTCCAATGGGGGTGGCATTGGCGTCAATTTTCCAGGAGAAGAGTACGATCATTAAGGCACCGCAGATGCCTACGAGTACGCCGGCACTTTTTCGCGTAGAGATGGGCTCTTTAAGAAATATGGCCGCCATGACCATTACCAGTAGCGGACTAGTTGCCGATACAAGTGATACATAGCATGGTGAAGTGAAACGGAAGGCTTCCCCAAAGGCAATGAGGGTGCCGGCCAATACCAAACCGCCGGCCAGAAAAAACCATCGATCTTTTTTATCAATAGATTCTTTAGGAAACCATTGGGATAAAAACCAAAAAGCCGCCGCTCCGAATAGCATTCGAGCGGCGGTAAAAGCTTCAGGGGAAATATATTGAGGAACAACGGCCTTGGAACAGTTTGGGTTAATGCCGAAAATCACATAAACCCCCAATACGGCCAGATGCCCAATCCACTTGTCGTTTTTAGTACTCAAGGAATTTTAGTTTTTTATGGCTGCGATTTCCTTGATGGCGGTGATGCAGGCGTCAATATCGGCTTCCGTATTGAATGCACCGATACTTAGGCGAACGGTGCCGTCGATTGGCAGGGTTCCGAGTCGCTCGTGTACCAGGGGAGCACATTGAAGTCCTGTTCTGCATGCGATGTCATAATCAACATCCAACATGGTACCAACGTCCATAGCTTCAAATCCGCGAACATTGAGAGACAGAACGGGATTCTGATTTACAACAGAGGTGGCGCAGTAAACGGTTACGCCTTCCACATCGCGAACGCCGTCCACCAGTCTCTTCCATAATTTCATTTCTTGGTCGTGGATGTTTTGGATTCCCTTTTCTGTGATCCATTTCACACCGCGGTAAAGTCCGCTGATGCCTAGCATGTTCATAGTACCGGCTTCCAATCTGTAGGGATATTCATCCAAATGTGTGCGGACTGCCGAACGAACGCCGGTGCCACCGAATCGGGTCTGGCGAACTTCCACGCCTTCACTGACGTATGATCCGCCGATACCAGTCGGTCCCATCAGGCATTTGTGACCTGTGAATGCGTATGCGTCCACCCCATAGTCCAACATGTTCATTTCAACGGCTCCTGCACCCTGACTGCCGTCCACCACAAAGATAAGTCCGTTTTCTTTGCAGACTTTTCCGATTTCCTTGATGGGCTGCACCGTTCCGATGACATTGGAACACTGGGTGCATACCACCATCTTGGTATTTGATTTGATGGCCTTCTTGAAATCGTCAGGATGAACATATCCGGCTTCGTCAAATGGAAGGTAGGTGACTTCAATGATGCCCTGTTGCTCAAGGCAGTACAGTGGACGAAGAACAGAATTGTGCTCCAACATGGTGGTGATGACATGGGAACCTTTCTGAGCTAGACCTTGAATCAGAATGTTCAAGGAGTCAGTTGCATTGTAACTGAAGGTCAGGCGACGTTCGTCAACCTTGGTCCCGCCGTTGAAAAGTTGGGAGAGCATACGGCGCGTATCAGTGAGGAGTTCACCGGTCTCAATGCCTGCATCGTATCCTGCGCGCCCTGGACTTACGCCATGTTCGCGGTAAAATACGTCCATAAAATCGTATACTTCTTTGGGTTTTGGGTATGAAGTAGCGGAATTGTCTAAATAAATCATTGTAAAAAAATTTAGTTATTATCTTATTTATAGCGTTCACCAAGAACTTTGAGCATGTCTTCTGTCATGGCTGCGAGGTCATAGGTGGGTTTGAATCCCCATTCTTCACGGGCACAATGGTCGTCCATTTGATTTGGCCAAGAATCTGCAATACCTTGACGAAGTTCGTCAAATTTGTATTCCATTTGGAAATCGGGGATATGTTTCTTGATTTCGTTGAAAATCATTTCCGGTTCAAAACTCATAGCCGTAATGTTGAATGAGTTACGGTGGATGAGCTTGCTGGGATCAGCTTCCATGAGGTCCATGGCTGCTTTCAATGCGTCGGGCATGTACATCATATCCATGAAAGTGCCTTTAGCAATAGGACATGTGAATTTCTCACCTTTCACGGCTGCGTAGTAGATTTCCACAGCATAGTCGGTGGTGCCGCCGCCAGGAAGGGTGACATTGGAAATCAATCCGGGAAAGCGGACGGAACGTGTGTCTACGCCGAAACGTTTGAAATAGTAGTCGCTGAGTAATTCGCCAGTCACTTTGGTTACGCCATAAATGGTTCTTGGACGTTGAATGGTGTCTTGTGGAGTCATGTCGTGAGGGGTGTCGGGACCAAATGCGCCGATAGAACTCGGCGTAAACAATGAGCAACCACATTCGCGGGATACTTCCAGACAGTTGAGCAATGCGCCGATGCCGACATTCCAGCCTAACATAGGATTGGCTTCAGCCTTGGCCGATAAAATGGCGGCAAGATTGAAAATGGCGTCGATATTGTATTTCTTTACGGCGTCAGCGATGTCCTGAGCATTGGTGGCATCGATTTTACAAGATGGGCCAGCGTCGGCAAGTTCGCCTTTCAGAGGGTAGATCATATCGGCAGCGATAACATTGTCTGTGCCGTATTGTTTGCGTAATGCTGGTGTCAGTTCGGAACCGATTTGTCCGCAGGCACCAATAACTAAAATCTTTTTCATCTTATTTTGAGTTTAATTGTTTTTTTCAAATGCGTGCAAAAGTACAAAAAAATGCCACTGCGTGGGAAATGTTGTCCATGTTGATGGATTTTATCGTATAAGCTTGATTTCTTTGATGTTGAGGCGAATTTTCAGCCAACTAAGAAGTTGTTTCTCACTTTGTTCGTGTGGCTTATTGTCCTTCCATTGCACATATACGACGGGGATCGTGGTGTGCTCAAGAGTTTTGGTGTTATAGCTTTCCATTTCGGAGATCGCAAACTTGACGATGTCGGGATACTGGGCATATACTTCTTTTGTAATTTGCTCGGATTGGGCAGCCGCATTGCGAACATTACTGAGTTGGGAACGAAGTTGAATGATGGTGCTGTCCTGTCGGTCAATGGTTTCGTCCTTTTTTGCAATAATGTCTTCTATGATTGCGTTTTGCTTGGTGATGTCAATGGCTTCGCCTGTTTGCCGAATAATGAGTTTGGTGTGTTTTAATCCGTATTTTTCCTGAAGCTGTTTTTGAAGCTTGTATATGTCTTCATTGCTGAGAGGCATACCGATGAGTGAGAGCGTGATGGTCTGACCTTTATGGTGGTACTCACGATCGGTGTGGACGATCTGCGTCTTCGTAAAATTTTCACTATCCTGTATGTCATTAGTGAATTTGATGGCTTGTGCGTTGAAGGCGGCCTCCCGTACCACATCAATAGCCATGATGACGCTGGGTACCAAGACGATGATGGTGAAAATGGAAATAAGCCTTTTTACATTGCGACTGCGTTTTTCGTCCACGTATTTTTTCATGGGGAATCCGAGAAAACGGACCATGACAAATGTGGATAGGGCGATGAAGAACGAGTTGATGAAGAAAAGGTAGAAGGCACCGAAGAAATAACGGAATTGGGCGGTGGCCAAGCCGAAGCCGGCTGTACAGAGCGGCGGCATGAGTGCGGTGGCGATGGCCACACCGGAAATTACCGTGATGGATTGGGATTTTCGCGAGGTGGCAATAATGCCGGCCAGCCCACCGAAAAAGGCGATAAACACGTCAAATATGGACGGACGTGTGCGTGCCAATAATTCCGATTGTGCGTCACTTAACGGAGATATCAAAAAATATAGGGTAGAAGCAGCCAGACTGATAAAGACCATGAATACAAGGTTCTTCAACGCGGTGCGCAGAAGGTCTTCGTCGGATATGCCGATGGCCAATCCAATACCGTTGATAGGCCCCATCAGTGGTGAAATCAACATGGCACCGATGATTACGGCAGTGGAATTGACGTTTAATCCCACGGAGGCCACGATGATGGCAAATGCCAATATCCAGACATTCATGCCACGGAATACCACGCTGTTTGATATGGATGACACCGTACTTTGATAATCCGTGTCTTCGCGTAATTGCGTGCGGTCTTTGATCGTGTACCAGAATATCCGTAATAGGCGTTTCATGGGATGGGCATCGTTTTATGAGATGGCTTCTATAACAGCTTCAATGGGAAGTTTGCGTTGCTCGCCACTGGTCATATCCTTTAAAGTATAAACGTTGTCGTTGCGCTCGTCCTCACCAGCCATGATGACGAAGGGGATTGATTTTGCGTTGGCGTATGACATCTGTTTGCCGATTTTCGCGTTGTCGGGATAGATTTCAGAAGGAATTCCCGCATTACGAAGTTGACGCAAACCAGCTAATGCGTATTTCTCATCTGCCTTGCCGAAGTTTATGAAAAGAACTTTGATCGGGTTGAGAATGGCATCTGGAAACAGGTTGAGCTCGTTGAGGACGTCGTAGATTCTTTCCGCACCGTATGAAATACCTACGCCCGACATGTTCTTCAGTCCGAAGATGCCGGTGAGATTGTCGTATCGGCCTCCGCCGGAAATGCTGCCCATGGCGGCATCTTTTGCCTTGACCTCAAAGATGGCCCCTGTGTAGTAGTTGAGACCGCGCGCCAACGTGATGTCGATTTCCAAATTTGTCTTCAGCCCCATGTCTTTGACGTAATCCAATACCGTGGTCAGCTCTTCGATTCCCTTCATGCCGATTTCGCTTGAGGAAAGGATGCTCTTGAGTTGTTCGATCTTTTCGGCATTATCCTGTCCGTTGAAATTGAATACGGGCATGAGCTTGTCAATGGCGGACTGGCTGATTCCGCGATCCAATAATTCCTGACATACGTTGTCTTGTCCGATCTTGTCCAACTTATCCATGGCGGTGCAGAGATCGGTAACTTTTTCAGGTTCCCCGATAACCTCGGCTATGCCGGAGAGGATCTTTCGGTTGTTGATTTTCATTGTGATGGCGATCCCGAAGGCGGTGAAAATCTCGTCAGTGATTTCCACCAATTCCGCCTCGTTGAGCAGCGAAGTGCTGCCGATGATGTCGGCATCGCATTGGTAGAATTCGCGGTATCGTCCCTTTTGCGGACGGTCGGCTCGCCAAACGGGCTGCATTTGGTAGCGCTTAAAGGGGAAGGTGAGCTCATTCTGATGTTGGACGACGAAACGGGCAAACGGAACGGTCAGGTCATAACGCAATCCTTTTTCGCAGATTCGCGAGGCAAGTCGGTTGGGCGTAAGTTCGCTTTCGTTGAAGTCCACTCCATTTGTGAAATCTCCCGAATTTAGAATCTTGAACAACAGACGATCTCCTTCTTCACCATATTTTCCCATGAGGGTGGTGAGGTTCTCCATGGAGGGAGTCTCAATGGGGAGATAGGCATGCTTGTGAAAGACAGCACGAATCGTGTCGAAAATATAGTTGCGCCGCATCATCTCGGTGGGCGTGAAATCTCGGGTTCCTTTGGGAATGGAGGGCTTTACGATATTCATAGCAATTTGTATTTAGTAGGCCGCAAAGATACAAAAAGAATATGGATGTTAGAACTACTTTATGCGATGAACCTATGGATAAATGCGAATGTGATTTCCGCATGGGCTTTTTGTGTATTTTTGCAACCGTTCTTAGAATTTCTTCCTATGATTACCAAAATTGTTCTAACAGGTGGCCCTTGTGCTGGTAAAACCACTACGAATGAACGTGTTGAGGAAACGTTCACCAAATTGGGTTATGCTGTTTTTACGCTTCCTGAGGCAGCCACGCTCTTTATCAATGCCGGAGCTGATTTTCTTACGAAAGATACCCATCTCTATTACGAAATCCATAGAAATATGATGCTGTATCTGCTTCAGATGGAGGATTCGTTTTATGAAATCGCGCGTGCAACGGGGAAGCCGGCATTAATTATCAATGATCGCGGTGCCATGGATATTTCCGCCTATATGACACCGGAGGATTGGCATAAACTGCTGCAGGAAGTGGGTAGAACGGAGGAAGCCCTTATGGCTCGATATAAAGCTGTTTTTCATCTTTGTACCAGTGCAAAAGGAGCACAAAACAGCTATACGCTCAGCAATAATTCCGCCCGTATGGAAACGTTGGAAGAGGCCGTTCGCGTGGATGATAATCTAATGCGGGTGTGGAAATCCCATCCAAATCTCCATGTCGTTCAATCTGAAGAGTTTGTGAAGGATAAGATCGACCATGTGATTTATGGTATTGCGAAGGAATTAGGTCTTCCCCAGGAGCAAATGAAAGAATTATAGTTAGAAATCTACTTTGATGCCGAAATGGATTACTCCCGTTTTTAAAGATATGGGATTCTTCATTTGTCGGCCCAAGGCATATTCCAAGTAGAAAATGCCAGATTTGACGGCCAGGTTTACGCCGAGACCAAAGCCGAAAGGGTTATCTTTAAGATATCGATCGGGAACTTGTTGCTCGTAAGTTCCTCCGTCAAAAAACAAGTGGGCATACGACCGCCGACCGAATAGGTATCGGAATTCTGCTGAATATAGCAGATATGTGGAAGCAATGAGGTCGTTGGCGTTGAATCCTCGCAGGTATTCCTCTCCACCTATTTTAAACAATTCGTTTTGATAATGAGGACCTGACAATAAGCTGCCTGCCTGCAGACGCGGCACAAGGACGAAGTGCCTGCCGATGGGAATAAACCCGCAGACGGTTCCCGTAATGCGGTAGGTGGTCTTTTGCATTTGCAGCTGATCGTAAAGACTGGCATCCACATGACTGTTTTCTCGTATGGTTCTACGTCCAGCTGACAAGTCTACGGACAAATCCACGCCCTTCCGGGGATTGAACAGATAGTCCAACTTGCGATAATGAACTTTCAAACCATATAGCGATTTTCGATAGTCTATGTAGCCGGAATCACTTTCAAAATTCAATAAATCTGGATTTAATATGTTAGATCCGCTATGGTCGAAATAAGGTTCTATGTAACTGTTGTTGATGAATGCGTAGGGAATGCCGATGTGGTAGTTTAAGGTGATGTAGGAGGTGTCCTGCTTATCAAGAAAGAACCGACCGCTTATGCCGAAGCGCGTTTTAAATAAATAGGGAAAGCGAACAGAAAGATTTAGATGCTGGGAATATCGTTCGCTACTATACCAATGAATAGAAATTTGCTCCCCGATACGAAAAAGATTTTGGAGGGAGAGGGAAAGATCGCCCTGTACGGAAATTTTTCCCGTCTCTTCATCAATCGGCACGATGCCGATGTAGCCGTCAAATTGATTGGTGTTGCGTTTGTCTAAATAGACATAGAGGTAGGCTTTGTCGTTTTCAAAGGAAATACCTGGGTCTCGAATAATAGTGGCAAAGGGGAGCTCTTCTAATTTTTGCTGCACCTGCCTCATGGTCTGTTCGCAGTAGGGCATACCGCGTTTGAGTCCGAGGTAGGGATATAGAAATCCCTTGGATAGTTTGACATTTCCTTTGATTACAATAGAGTCAAATGTGACGAATCGGTTCGAATCTATGACCATTACGGGTGTCATGTCCCCGTTTGTCGGATCGGCAGAGCGTAATGACACGCTGGCAAATGGATAGCCATGGTTCTCCAATTCGGTCAGAATCTGTTCTGCCTTTTCGGGGTAATTCTCCAACGAAAGCGGTACATCCTTATCAGGACGGACTCTCTGTGCTTGTGCCGCTGATTGAAAAATTAGTAGAAAAAGGATAATATGTATAATATTGCTTCTCAATATTCGTTAGACAGCTGAAAAACTTTTCTCAAAAAGGAAAGGGGTATGTTTTTTTAATGTATTTTTGCACGCATTTAAACGAATAACGAAAATGAAGAAATTTATTGTACTGATAGTTGTGTTTTTTGGCATGTTGGTTGCATTTTCTGCTTGTGACACTCAGCATAAATGTGCTGCCTATGGTCATTATGCCTGCAATACGCCGCAAATGGAGCAGGCTGAGTAATATTGAAAAAGATGCTTTCCCATACGGTTTCTGGTCGTATAACGAAATCGTTTCTGCTGTTATCATTGATGGTTTTGTTCCAAATGATCAATGCACAGGAGGTAGGAGAGTATTATCATGATGTGACAGTCAAGGAGTGGAACCTGGAACTTTTTGTCAATACCAGCGGGTTAGGTGCTGGCTTTCAGCATGGCCGTACTCCGGATATATACAACAAACATTTTTGGGAGGTGGAATTTCTCTATAACCAGCATCCCAAATCAATACGCTCTGTCAATGTCCTCTATGAAGGGGTCCGCCCATGTCGTTATGGACAATTATATACGTTGTTTTTTCTTCGTGGTGGCTATGGCTATCAGCGAACTATCCATCAAAAACCCTATTGGGGTGGGGTGAAAATCAACTATTCCATATCGGCTGGCCCGACGCTGGGCCTTGGAATTCCCAATTATGTGGAGGTTATCAACTATAATACGGGCTTTTCCGAAGTGGTGCGCTATAATCCCGACAAACACAATTTAAACAATGTTATCGGTGGAGCTCCTTTTTATACAGGCATACTTCAAACCATCGTTCGGCCGGGCTTTTATGCGAAGACGGGACTGAATTTTGAATTTGCCAAGGATGACTATAAACTACAGGCTTTTGAAGTGGGATTGAGCATTGACATGATTTTCCCCTACATTCAGCAGATGGCCTTTAATAAGGCAAAGGCATTTTATCTCTGTGGATATGTTGCCTACGACTTTGGAAAGAAGAAGGGTGTTCACTAGACTAGAATCCCTTATTTGATGCAGGCCGCTAATTTGAAGTATAGGTCTGTGAATATCAAAGAAGTGTTTCCGTTTCTTCCTATGTGGTAAAGCGCTTTGTTGCATTCCTCGCTCATTAGACTGATGTGTTTGAGGTTAAGTGTTCCGCGTAAAGTGTTGAGAATGCTCTGCTCTTGTTCGGTGGCTTTTACCAAAGCATTGTTTCCGGTGTTTTGCATCAATGCGTTTCGCAGCATGCGTAATACGATATGCATGAATTCCTTTTGCTTCTCACGTCCTTGTTTGACAATGTCGTCAAAAACTTCTTGGACATGTTCGTACCCGACTTGTGCCGCCGGTTGGTGCTTGGCGTAGGCAATGATGCTGGTAATGATCACACCGAAGGCGTCCATCATTTCCCGGTTTTCTGCATCACTTTGGTGGATCTGCATGGCCTTGATGAAGTTGCCCTCGGAAATGACGGCTATGTCGTGGGCCGTTGTCGCATCTATGTCGGGGAAACGATGGGTTAGAGCATCAGAAATTTCCTCATCTGTAAGTCGCGGAATCTTTACTAATTGCGTTCTGGAAAGAATCGTGCTTAGAATTTGATCCGGCTTCTCGGAAATAAGAATAAATAGGGATTTGTTTTCCGGCTCTTCCAACGTCTTCAGTAACTTGGGCGCTGCGGAATGGTATAGCCTGTCCACATTCCAGAGAATGTAGATTTTATATCCTCCAAGGTAGGAACGCGTACTGTTCTGGTTGATGATGTGCGAACAGTCGCGAATGTTAATTGACGCCTGTTTGTTTTCTCCTTCGAGTACGGTGAGCCAATCCTGCATTTCAATGTGGTAGTCGTGCTCGAATACAAAGTCCTTAAAAGTCTGTGCCAATTGAACAGAATCAGGATCTTTCTTGATGGACTTGGTCGTGCAGTTCGGAAAGTATAAATGTAGATCGGGATGCGAGAGTTTGCTGAATTGAATACAGGAAGGACATTGACCGCAGGAATCGTGGTCGTCGGGGTGCTCGCAGCAAAGATACTGAGCCAGCGCCACGGCCAACGCAAATGCGTGGCTGCCGGGTTGGGCGAGGAAGAACTGCGCATGACTGATGCGGTGTTCATGTACCTGGTTGATTATTCGGTCTTTCAGCTCCTTGGAAACGAGTACGTCTTTGAATTGCATAGGTCTTTGCTGTTTTATGGATGATTGTTGGCTAGTGGCGGATTTTGTTCAGCCAATCCTGACTGTTTGTGCTTTCATATTGGTCCAAGGCATCGAATAGTTCCTCCAAAGTATTTGCCGTCATCAGCAATCCCTTATGGAAGGGACGGAGAAATCCGTCTTTGCTGAACCTGTTTAGTAGGTCGATAAGTGAATCGTAGTATCCGTTGAGGTTGAAAAGGACGATAGGCTTTTGATGCATCCCCAATTGAGAGTCGGTAAGCACTTCGAAAAGTTCGTCCATGGTGCCATACCCCCCGGGAAATACGACGAATCCGTCGGCTGTGTGCTCAAGAACCTGTTTGCGCTCACCCATGGTGTGCACATAAATCATTTCTGTGACGTTTTCGGAAAGGACGGCACCTTTTTTGAAAAAGTCAGGTGCCACACCGATGGCTTTTCCACCATGCTGCATGCAGGCAGTGGCGGCTGCTCCCATTAAACCGATACTTCCGCCCCCATAATACAAGGCAATCCCTTTTTGGGCCAATATCTCTCCGAATTTACTGGCTTGTTGGACATATAGCGGATCATTTCCTTCCAGGGATCCGCAGAACATGGCTAAAGATTTGTATTTCATATGACTTGTAATCTAATTAAAGCATGATAAAGTAGGGAGATAAGAATGTATGCAAGTATGATAAGCGGAAAGGCCCCCCATTTGAATATCGGTATGAGGATGATGCCAATGGCGAGCAGGATGTATCGTGCAATATTCATTCCCTCCCATTTGAAATTTTTGAATTTCAGGGAAATCATGGATATATTAGTGACTAAAAGGATGGAGAAGATAATGGCAAGGGACCAAACAATCCAAAAGTTGTTGAGGAAGACAAGATTGTCGGCGGCCATGGGGATAAAACCAAGAAACATGGCATTGGCCGGAGTGGGAAGCCCTAAAAAAGTAGTGGCTTGACGATCGTCAATATTGAAACGAGCTAGTCTGACGGCAGATAGGGCGGGGATCAACAGTACAATCAATGGAAGCAGCTCCACAAAGCCATTTTGAATGCTTGGAGCTAATTCGTACATACAGCGTGTCAGCCATGTGTAAGTGATCATTGCTGGGGCCACTCCGAAGGAAACCACATCCGAAAGAGAATCCAACTCCTTCCCGATGGGCGAAGATACTTTCAGCATTCTAGCTGTAAAACCATCAAAAAAATCAAATACGGCCGCAAAGATTATCCATAATGCCGCCATTTCAAGATTCCCTTTGAGAGCAGCCATTGTGGACATCGCACCACATACCAGATTGAGGCAGGTGATGGTATTCGGAATGTGTTTTTTGATCTGCATAATATCTGTTCGCAAGATTGCTAGTAGTTTATTTTAGTACCCAATATTTGGCATTAATGCCTTTGGCAAAGTTTTCTGCCTCTTCCTCGGTGTCGAAGACGCCGATGCAGACGCGAATGTTGCTGACACCGTCTTGTAGCAGCAACTTGGGCTCGTATTGGTCCAAACCTTTTTGACGAATGTGCAATAAGGCATCTGACTCGTTGGGAAGACTTCCCGCGATGGCATAGAAATGCCCACTTTCGAAACGAATATAGGGATATTTGTCATTCGCACTGCGCTTAATCACTTCGGGTGTGTATGGAACTGCTTCTTCGATTTCAGATTCGGCTTCTTCAACTTCTTCGTAGGGAGCGGCCGTTTCTTCTGTTGCCTGCTGCTCTTCAGGTGCGATAACTTCTTCTTTATTGAAGATACGCTCTTTTAATTGTCCGTAGGTGGATGTGACCCAGTCACGGAAAAGGAAGGCCAATGTGCCAAGGACAATAAGGATGATGAGTAAGAATAACCACCATAAGCTGCGCTTTTTGCGTGGCTCGGAAGGTTCATCGCCATCAGTCTCTTCTAAATCAGATTGCTCTTCAATGTTTTCTTCCTCTGTGGAATCTGATGTGATTTCTTCCGGTTCCGGCTCGACGGTAGTCTCCTCAACAGGCGGAACGTCTTCAACGACAGGCTTAACCACTTGGGGCTCCGGCTCAGGAACTCTGTAGATGACGGGTTCC
>JAZRYC010000150.1:0-5920 GCA_045600525.1 Bacteroidales bacterium | reverse complement strand
TCATCAAAAAATCTGCCACAGTATATGTTACGAACCTTGGCTGACTCTCTCACGGCAAGAGCAACACGAATCCAACAAGCACGTCGCCAAGACGAAGAAAAGACCATTCAAGAACATCCGGGTTCTCTTTTAGCCTCCATCGTGTCTGCCAACATGGCCATGCCTGAAATTGCCCCATCCCTATATGGCAAGCCAAAGCTCATACAAGAGTTTATACTAAATCATTACTTCGACCATTTTCCGTGGAATGACCCGCGGATTTTCAACACTATGGTTGGAGAAGATAAAATGACAGACTACATAAACTTCGTTTATCAATGGGATAGAGCGGATTTAGACACCTTCATCATACGTGATCTCAAGAAAGCCGCCAGCATCAATAAGGATTCCTACCTCAATTTCTTTGACCGATTAGAGCGCGACTTGGGATACTATATGTCCAATTATAAAGTTGAGCACACCTATATCAAAATGTTACAGGAAATTCTCACCCACAAGGATATTGAAGAGGTGCGAAGAATATTCTACGAGCACGAATTGGCTACTATTAACAAGAATTTGGACGGCAGTATTGCTCCTGATTTCAATTTTATTGATGAAAAGGGTGATACCACCTCTTTACACAAATTTCAAAGTAACTTCACACTATTGCTCTTACATAATCCTTCCTGCAGTACTTGTAGAGAAGTTCGACACAGAATTTCGCAATACAAGGTCCTCAATGACGCTATTGAATCTGGGAAATTCAATGTCCTGACCATTTATCTCGAAAACGACACCAATCTTTGGGAGCAGTACCTTCGTTCGGAGGCTGCCAAAAACTACCATCATGGATGGAATTTCGACCAGTCCATTGAAGAAAAATCACTATATGAAACGAGAACCATTCCCTATATGTTCTTATTGGACAAGGACAAACGCATCATTCGAAAGAACATATTGTATAATGAATTGGAAGATTACATCAAAATGCTAGTTCAATAAGGTGCTTCTTTTTGCTTCACATTCCACAAAAAAGAATTGTTCCCTTTAGCTTATCACAAGATAATTCAAACAAAAATGGCAGACCGACTGGTCTGCCATTTTTAGAATATCGTATTCTCAAATAATCTTAAAGTACTTGAGCTCTTAGATTGATAATTTGAGAAGGATTAGCAGGGTCATTGGTAATAACCTCTAATGTTGCATTCTGTGCTCCCGTTCTTGAGGTGGCCTTGAACACAACAGTGATATCAGCTTTACCACCGGCAGGGATTTCCGTAATGCTCGAACTTGCCTTAAACGTTGCTGTGCTAGTTTGAAGATTTCTAACCAACAATGGTGACTGACCGGCATTGCTCAACGTAACCAGAATCTTCTGCTGACCATTCTTCTGAACCTTGCCAAAATCATGTTCATTAATGCTTAAGACGGCCACTGGAGCAACTTTTTTCTGTTTTGCGGAGAGTTTGGAAAAATCTTCCTTAATATTGACAGCAAAGAAAACGGATTTCTTTCCTTCCAAAGAGTCGTTCGTAATGAAAACAGCACGATCCTTCATTTGACCAAAGGCGTTTCTTTTAGCTGCATTATATTGAAGCACGATGGTTCCCTCCTGACCGGCTTTCAATTCATTGCCAAAACTTCTGGAGACTTCCGTTACATATTCAGAAGGTTCCAACTTATAGGAAACCGGCTTGTTCCAGAAATTACGCACAGTAACCGTATCCTTTACGGATTCGGTATTAAGCATATTATGTGTAAAATTGGGTTCCTTAATACGTGACATACCGTTTGTCTTCGTATAACCAGCCTTTTCAAACTCTGTAGGCGGGCGCTTAATCACTTCGCCCTTGATAAAAATCATGTGAGGTGCAGCATTACTGCCATCTTGAAACTTTGGTTCATTGGTCGTAACACGAATGTTTTTGTTAAAAGCACCTGGACGATTATAGGGGTTATAGGTAGCCTCAATATAGCCTTTCGCACCGGGAGCAATCGGGTCGTGGGAATAATTGGCAGCCGTGCAGCCACAGCCCGGACGTACATTTGTAAGAACCAAGTCACTGTCGCCGACATTCTTAAATTCAAAGCGGCCAGTCACCTTACCACCTTCTTCTTTGATTTTACCAAAGTCATAGGTGTTGCTTTCGAATTGAATCTTCGGCTGGGCAAATGCAGTAACTGCTGCCACAACCATCATAAATACTAAACTGAGTTTTTTCATATCTCTTTGATTTTTATATTGTTTTCTTTGCTTTATTTTTGAGCGCGCAAAGATATAATTTTTTCTCCTAGTTCATTTATATTTATCCCATTAAAATTACCCGATGACATCAATAGGAAAACTGCATCCTCTGCAGGATATCCAAGTAACTCGTCCACCATTCGGCCAGAGTCATGGAAAACCATCAAATCATCTCTACCGAAAGCACTTAAGATCATATCTTCAGTAATAGGCGGAAGCTTTTTCAGGGCAATAGCCTCTGGGGAGTAGTACACGACAGCCACATCGGCATCCTTCATAGCGCCTTCATATTGTGCCAAAAATTTTTCCGTAAGACTGCTAAACGTATGCAGTTCCATACATGCCACGAGTTTGCGTTTCGGGAATTGTTCACGAACAGCGGCAATCGTAGCTTTTAATTTCGAAGGAGAGTGGGCAAAATCTTTATACACACTGCACGTATCATTTTGGGCAACCAATTCCAGACGTTTGGATGCGCCTTTGAACGTAGCGATCGCCTTATAGAAATTCTCTTCAGACACACCGGCAGCCTCACAGGCATAACGCGCCGCATTCAGATTGGTTAGATTATGCCTACCGAAAATCTTCAACGGGATATCGCCGTATGCCGTTTCAAGATAAGTGACGCCGTTCTCAATATGATAGGGATGAACGCCATACGGCTGCTTATTCGTATATTTCACAGACTCACTGAGTTTTGGCAGCACTTCGTCATCTTCGCAATAAATAAAACGCCCCTCCTGCGGTATCATATTGGCAAAGATTTCAAATTGACGGACATAGATATCAAACGTGGGGAACACATTGATATGATCCCATGCTATGCCACTGACAATGCCAACTGTAGGTTGATACACATGAAATTTCGGGCGACGGTCAATCGGCGATGTAAGATATTCATCACCTTCAATCACCATGATTTTCGCAGTTTCACTGAGGCACACCATCACCTCAAAACCCTCCAATTGCGCACCGACCATATAATCACACTCAATATGGTTTTGTTGCAGCACATGGATAATCATAGATGTTATCGTCGTTTTTCCATGACTACCGCCAACAACGATCCTCATTTTATCTTTGCTCTGTTCATACAAATATTCCGGATACGAATATATGCGGACACCTAATTCCTTGGCCTTTAATAATTCCGGATTATCCTCACGAGCATGCATACCCAAAATCACAGCATCCAAATCATTCGTAATGCGTTCGGGATGCCAACCAATGGTTTCAGGCAGTATACCATATTTTGCCAGTCTGCTTTTGGCTGGTTCAAAAATTTCGTCATCAGAGCCTGTAACATCATACCCTTTCAAACGAAGGGCGATAGCCAGATTGTGCATGGCGCTTCCGCCGATAGCAATAAAATGTACCTTCATATCTGTTTTTTATCAAATTTACCAACAATATATTTTGAAACGACGCGGTATATCGTTCTCATTTCCTCATTAGGCAGAGCGGCAAGCTGCTGTTCCATCACCTTTCGGTCGTTACGTTGGGCCGGTCCCGTTTGTGCTTCCATGGGAGTCATTGTGTTTATTTTTTCCAACGTCTGCCACAACAATGGTTTTAAGAGTTCCAAAGACAATTCCCCTTCTTGAAGCAGTTCATCGGCAATGGCATACATGGCATTGCTGAAATTGCAGGCAAAGACCGCGGCCAAGTGCAATTTCTGACGCTGTTGTTCCGTCATAGGGACAACGTTATCTGATAATTCGGCGGCCAACATCCACACTCGTTGGGCACGATCCTGCAGTTTACTATCCTCCACACAAAGAGGCACCTTCAAACTAGACATATCCATTCCCTTGGTAAACGTCTGCAACGGATACAACACGCCATACTGTCTTGCAAATCCCTCAAAAACATCTTGAGACACCGTGCCGGCGGTATGCAACGCCACCGGAAGTTCAAACTCCAAATTCGGCAAAACCGAACGATAGGCATCGTCCTTTAGGGAAAAAAGATAGATTTCGCAAGACGGATCCAGCAGCTTCAGATCATCAATTGGCTCAGCGCCGACCATATCGGCAATTCTGCGAGCATGTTTCATCTGCCTGCTATATACCTGTCCTATGGGGAATTCTTTAGAATCTCGCAAGCGATAGGCGATCCAACTCGCCACATTTCCCGCTCCGATTAGCGCAATCATTAGTAAGAGAATTTACTTCCGCCCACAAATTCACGAAGAATAGATGTACCGGGGATCATTTCTTCAGGGATGAACTTGAAATACGAGAGGAATTTAACCAGACGATTTGCTTCGGCATATTCCACAGCCGTTTCAGGGACCTGCTTGAGAATGAAATTAGCGTATGGTTTAAGGACCCCCAATTCAAAAATCAAAGAGGTATTGATCATCTCATCGGCATTTTCCTGATAGGGAAAAATATTCTTTTCCTCACCATTGCGCACACTGGCCCAGCGTGACAGAGTATCGGCAGCAGAATAGCCACGATAATTATAGTCACGCACAATTCTACGAATCAGCCGGTTATCTGTTGTCGGTATAGGGTTTTGGCGATCAATGGAAATGGATGTGAGGGCAGACACAAAGATTTTGAACTTCACCTCATCGGAAACCGTTTCCGTCAATTTGGGATTCAGGCAGTGGATTCCTTCAATCACCATCACGGAGCGATCGTCCAACTGAATACTCTTTCCCGTCCATTCTTTCACACCTTTGGTGAAATTAAAGGTGGGCAGTTCCACTCTTTTACCTTCAATGAGTTCCGACAATGTTTTATTAAAAAGAGGCAGGTCGATAGCTTCCAATGCTTCAAAATCGTAATTACCATTCTTATCCTTCGGAGTATCGTCTCTTTCCACAAAAAAGTCATCCACAGAAATCTGCACGGGATGATATCCCAGTACGCCCAATTGCACGGAAAGTCGCTTACAGGTCGTGGTTTTCCCTGAACTGGAAGGTCCGCTGATAAGAATCATCTTCACACCTTTTCGTTGTGCAATTGCCTCGGCCACGGCTGCAATTCGTTTTTCCTGAAAAGCTTCTGCCACCAAGATCATTTCCTGCACCTGGTTTTGGGAGATTAATCTATTCACATCACTCACGTAGGAAATCCCCAGTTGTTCTGCCCATTTCTTATTCTGCTGATACACGGAAAAAAGTTTCGGGAAACGTCTGGTTTTGGTGAGCACTTCCAAATTTTTAGAAGATGGAAGTTTCAACAGCAATCCATTCTCATACTTTTCCAGGCCAAATGTCGTCAGGTATCCCGTAGAGGGTACCATATAGCCATAATAATAATTAATAGTATTCTCCAGTTTATATACAGAAGTATAGAATCTGTCGCGTTCCGCAAAGAGTTCTGTCTTATCTTCCAAACCATGTTCGCGGAATGCGGCAAGAGCATCCTGAGTCAGCATGGCTATGCGCTCAAAAGGAATATCGCGCTTCACCACGGCAACCATGTGCTGATAGATTTTCTCCACCAGCGCATCCGTCAGCGGTTCCTCCAGTTGTTCAAGCGTACAGAAACGACCGCCGGAAATAGAATGTTTGATTTTCAATTTCACCTTCAGCGGAAGTAAATCATGAACAGCCTTACATAGGAGAAAATACAGGGAACGGATATACATGCTTCGGCCATAGTTGGTATAATAGTCGAAGAACGTTACAATAGAAGGTTTATGTATTTGATAGGTAAGATCCCGAACCGTATTATTCAC
>JAZRYC010000149.1:0-16953 GCA_045600525.1 Bacteroidales bacterium | reverse complement strand
GATGCGACTGAATGCCGAACAATGCGATAAAATTCGGAAACTCGGCTATCAGGTGGAGGTGCTTGAAGACAAACCGGGTGACTATGATCCATCGATTTTCCCACATATCCCGTCCTATTCATGGAATAAGGATAATTTCGGACCATTGGTGATTCCGGCTAAGGGAATGACCGTTACGTTGGATACACATACCGTTGTTCTATATGACAAAATTATTCACCAATATGAAGGCAACGACCTTTCTGTACGTGACGGCAAGGTCTATGTGAATGGACAGGAATGTCACCAATATACGTTTAAGCAGAATTACTATTTCATGATGGGCGATAATCGGCATAATTCCGCCGATTCCCGTTTCTGGGGCTTTGTTCCGGAAGACCACATTGTGGGTAAGGCTTCCGTGGTTTGGCTTTCGGTTGATAAGTTTAAGACTTGGGGCGACAAAGGTAAGATTCGCTGGAACAGAATGATGAAACGTATCCGTAAATAATGGTGTTTGTTTTTTGAAAGGAGAAATTATGAAAAAAATTGCCTTATGTTTCTTCGCCTTTTGTTTGGCATTGGCGCCGGCAAAGGCACAAAACGATTTCGAGATAGCCAAGAATGTGGATATCTTTGTCTCAATTTTAAAGGAACTCAACGAGAAATATGCCGATGAAATCTCTCCCGGAAAATTAACGCAGACCGCCATTGATGCTATGTTGGAATCTTTGGACCCCTATACGGTTTTCTATCCGGAGTCGGAAATTGAGGATTACCGCATGATGACGACTGGCCAATATGGCGGCGTGGGCGCTTTGATTCAACAACATGGAAAGGATGTCCTGATTTCAGAACCATATGAAAATTCTCCTGCCCAAAAATCAGGTCTTCGTGCCGGCGACATTATTCGCAAGGTGAATGGACAAACCGTGGAAGGAAAGAACTCGTCGGATGTGAGTACTGCCATGAAGGGACAGCCCGGTTCCACCTTGGTGCTGGAAGTCTATCGCCCTTCCGAAAAAAAGACAATGTCTTTCAATATCGTTCGTGAGGAAATCAAGCTCCCCAATATCCCTTATTCTGGTATGCTGGGTGATCAGGTCGGCTATATAAAACTTGATCAGTTTACCGACAAGGCCGGCTCTGAAGTGCGTGAGGCCTTCCTTAAGTTGAAAGACGAAGGTATGAAGTATCTGATACTTGATTTACGCAATAATGGTGGCGGTCTGCTTCATGAAGCAGTTAATATTTTGAATATTTTTGTGGACCAAGGTGTCACTATCGTGGAAACAAAGGGTAAGATTCCTGAACAACAGAATACCCATAAAACCCGTATGCCTGTGTTGGATAAGCAAATTCCTGTGGTGGTATTGGTGAATGAACACAGTGCCTCCGCCTCTGAAATCGTTTCTGGTGCTTTCCAAGACCTGGACCGCGGAGTGATCGTGGGTAAGAAAACCTTCGGAAAGGGACTGGTTCAGAATGTGCTTCCTCTGGATTACAATACTTCCTTGAAGATCACGGTCTCCAAATACTATATACCTTCCGGTCGTTGTGTGCAGAATATCGACTATTTCAACCATGACACAACGAAGGCTATGAAAATACCGGATTCCCTTGCCGTGGCCTTTAAAACCAAGAATGGCCGTACTGTTTATGACAAGGGTGGGGTAGAACCGGATGTGCTGACTACCGACAGCGTACTCAGCGATATCCTCTTTACTTTGGTTAAAAATAATCTTATCTTTGATTTTGCCAATGACTATCGGGCCAAACACGAAACGATTCCCGCTCCCGATAAGTTTGCCATAAGTGATGAACTTTACGCCGAATTTGTTGATTTTCTTAAAGATAAGGATTATACCTATAAGTCTGGTACGGAAGAAATATTGGAACAACTGAAAAAGACATCGCAGGAAGACAAAGTCTTTCCCGCTATTGAAACGTATTATAATCAGTTAAATGCTAAGATTCAGGAGGAAAAGAAACAAGATCTCTTTAAGTATAAAAAGGAAATCTGCAGTTATTTGGCCTCGGAAATCGTGGTTCGCTATTATTATCAGAAGGGTAGGATTATCAATCTCCTAAGTGATGATCCGGATATCGCTACGGCCAAAGCTGTTTTGTTGGATGCGTCTCGGTATCAATCTATTCTATCGCCGAAAAAGTAATGGCTATTACCCGTTTGACGCTACATCGATTGATTTATTTCGTAGGATTGCTTGTCCTGTTGGCATCATTCCCGTTGTCTCATTTTATGATGGGATTATGTGCCTTTCTGCTTTTTCTGAACTGGATCGCCGAGTGGAATTGGCAGGAAAAACTTGCTTTGTTGAAGACAAATCGACAAGGTCTGCTGATTTCTGCCTTTTATTTGGTCTGCTGCATAGGACTGATACGTACCGATAATTGGTCGGCGGCGTCACACCAGTTGTTGGCCAATCTTCCGATACTGTTTGCTCCTGTTGTGATTGTTACCACACGTCCGTTAAACCGCAACGGCTTTCAGCTTGCTTTGGGTGCTTTTATCATCGGTACATTGGCAGGCTGCTTCGTCTCTATCGGCTATCTGCTTTCTCACGAAGTGGCAGATATGCGCTTTATATCCAGATTTATTGACCATATTCGATTCAGTCTCTGTGTCGTACTTTCTATTGTCTTCAGCGTTTATCTGATAATTCAGACAATGCAGATACGGCTACATCATCAATCGACTTATACTTGTCCCATGCTAACGAATGTGGAGAAGATGCGGTTGCTGTTTTGTGGCTTATCCGTCCTGCTCCTTACGTTGTATTTGTTTGTCGCGCAAACCCTCACAGGTATTGTAGTGTTTGTGGTGGTGGTGGTGGCAACGGTTTTCTATGTGATGAAGAAGATGCCCCGCAGTAAGGCCAAAGTGGGAATCCTTTCCCTGTTGCTTTTGGTCGCCGTAGGTATTGCTCTCTGGATGACGGTGATTACGTATGATTATTTCCATGTCCAAGAGGAAAAAACAGCTTCATCGCTCACGGTATTGGGAAATCCATACGAATTCAATCCCAATTCCATGGTGGAAAACGGCCATCGGATTGGCGATTTTGTATGTCGTGATGAACTGCGGATGGCTTGGGAACTGCGTTCTGAACTTCCCTATGACGAATGGCGCGAGGCCACGCTTATTCGCTATTTGAATTCCAAAGGATGTCACAAAGACTATCGGGCGGTGATGGCACTGTCGGATGAGGATGTCCGCAATGTGGAAAGAAATTTTGCCAATGAAGCCTATACACAACGTTTTGGTTTAAAACGATCCCTGTATCAATCCTTTTTCAGCTTTTCATTGTATAATAAATCTCATTATATTGACGATTCCTCTTTGTTGCAGCGTTTTGAGTTGTGGCGTGCCTCAATGGCGGTAATTCATGAAAATTGGCTGCTCGGAGTTGGCTTGGGTGATTATAAGCAGGCTTTGGATGATCAATTACTCCAACAACATTCTCCCATAGCCCATAAGAAGGTGGGTTGCCATAACCAGTTTATCACTTATGTGGTAATGGGCGGTCTATTCGTGCTTCTGTATTTTTTGTTTGTGATGTTCTATCCTTTTGTGTGCTTGCGCAGTCGTGTGGATTTTCTATACGTGTCTTTCTTCCTCATTCTGTTTTTATCTATGTTTGTAGAAGATACTCTGAATGCGCAAACCGGTCGTATGTTGTTTGCCGTTATGATGCCGTTTCTGCTTTTTGGACGCTCAGCAGAAAATGCCGAGGGGAAGGTTTATGCCTAATTCCTTTCTTATATGAATGTGTAATTGTAACTGCGCCGAGGCCGTCGTTACCAAACACGAATAATAAAAAAGGGAATCAGATGATTCCCTTTATTTCGTTTATGTCGTCAATGCCTTCCTGTCGGCAGAGTCGCTCTAAATCGTCCACGAGTTCCTTACCTGCGATGGGATTGGTGAAATTTACAGTTCCGATCTGAACGGCGGAGGCGCCTGCCATCATGAATGCCAAGATGTCTTCAGCATTCGTAATGCCGCCAATACCGATAACGGGCACTTTGACCTGTTTGCAAACGGAGTGTACCATGCGTAGGGCAATAGGACGGATGGCCGCACCGGATAGACCGGCATATACATTGTTGAATACTGCCTTCCGTTTGTGAATGTCAATGGCCATGGCTTGGAAGGTGTTTACCAGCGACAGAGCATCGGCACCGGCTTCCTCGCAGGCAACGGCCATTTCTACGATGTTTTCCGCATTGGGGGAAAGTTTGACAATGAGGGGCTTTTGACATACTTTGCGTACGGCACTTACCACTTCGCGGGCTATGTCGGCTTTGATTCCGAAAGCCATTCCGCCACTTTTTACATTAGGACAAGAGATGTTCAATTCCAGCATATCTATGTCAGCGTTGGAAAGCATTTCCGCACCAGTGACATAATCTTCCATACTATGTCCGCCCATATTGGCGATGAGTACGTTGTTGAAGCGTCGCATACGCGCAATGCCGTCACGGATGAATGCCTCGATTCCGGGGTTCTGCAATCCCACACTGTTCATCATACCTGCAGGCGTTTCATACACGCGGATGCCGTCATTCCCGTCTTTGGGATGGAGGGTCAGCCCCTTGGAACTGATGCCTCCCAGACAGCCTACATCGTACAATTCATTGTATTCATCCCCAAATCCAAATGTGCCGGAGGCCGCAATGATCGGATTCTTGAAATTTATGCCGTTAATTTTTGTAGATAGATTCATAATATAATAATGTACTAGGGTTTGTTGGGTAATTAGAAACCGAGTGTGTCGGCCTGAAATACGGGTCCGTCCTTGCATACGCGCTTCATGCCTTCGGTTGTTCGGATGCTGCAACCCAGACAGGCGCCGATGCCGCAAGCCATACGATGCTCCATAGAACACCAACAGGACGTGTTGGCCTGCTTGCATAGGTTTGCCACCTTACGCATCATGATTTCAGGACCGCAGGTGAATACGGCGTCATATTGTGCGGGCTTGAGCAAGTCGGTGATGAATCCGCGATATCCTTCCTCTCCCTTTTCAGTGGAGATGAAAATGTGGGCACAATAGGGCTCAAATTCCTCAATGGAGAATAGTTGGTCGCGGTAGCCGAGATAGACATCAACTTCAACGCCCTTTGCCGAAAGTTCTTTTGCGGTCTGGCAGAGTGGGGGAATGCCTAATCCGCCTCCCAGAAGGGCGACTTTCCCATGCATTTGTTCAATGGGATAGCCAGTGCCCAAGGCTCCTAAAAGCTGGATGCGGTCACCAGACTTCAATTCGGAAAGTTTTTGGGTGCCTTGTCCGATGATGCGGTACATGAAATATAGAACTTCTTCTTCGGCCTTGAAGATGCTGATGGGACGCATCAATGTGAGCTCCCCATCCCAACATTTGAGCATGTAGAATTGCCCCGCGGCGGCGGATGCTCCATGACGCTCAACGGACACTACGAAGATGTCATCCATGATTTGCTCATTGGCAATTACGGTAGATTCAAAATATGTCATATTCGTTTGTTGGATTTGGATGTCGTAAATTGTTTATGAAAAGATTTTCGTTAGAAGTGTTATTTTCCAATAGCATTTAAGATATCGTCGCGCATACGGATGGCCTCGGCTCTTGAACAATCGGCAAAATGGGCTTCGCCGTTTTCCTGCTTACGATAGGCTAAAAGGATGCCTCTTGAAGAATTTACCACACCTCCGTTTCCGTTGTGTAGATATTTGGCGATGTCTTCCGCCTTGCCGCCCTGAGCGCCATATCCCGGAATAAGGAAGAAGGTGCTGTCCAGCATTGCTCTGATTTCAGAGGCTTCGTCCGCATGCGTGCACCCCATGACGCCGCCGATGCTGGAAAAACCGCACTTTCCGGTATAGGGCTTCCCGAGTTCGTTGATCTTCTGACCAACGACATGATATACGCGCTGGTTGTTTTCTGTTGGAAGGTATTCAATGTCTTTGGCTCCCTCATTGGAGGTGCGAATCAGAACGAATACACCTTTGTGCTGTTTTTCAATATATGGAAGATAAGGATTGAGAGAATCCAAACCCATGTAGGGACTAAGGGTGATGAAGTCTGCTTCAAAATCACCGGTAAAATGACCTTTGGCATACATCTCAGCCGTTTTGGCGATATCTCCACGCTTGATGTCGGCAATGATGACAGCCTTTTTTTCGCGCAGATAGGCGAGCGTCTTGCTGTAGGCGCGTAATCCGGCTATGCCGTAGGATTCATAATAGGCAATTTGCACCTTATAACAGGCCGACACGTCCAAGGTCGCATCAATCAGAGCTTTGTTATATTCGAATAATCCGTCCTCGATATTCGGAAAACGTTTTGCGAAATGTTCGGGAAGATAGGAGTAGTCGGTGTCCAAACCTACGCAGACATGACCGTTCTGCGCAACTTTATCAAATAGTTTGTCTATAATCATAGGAAAGTTTTTTATTGGGTGAAAATTAATCTTTGTTATTCTTTGATTTTTATCATAAAACCAGTTCCGTGAACGTTGCATATTTCTACAAGAGGCTCATATTCGTCTTTATAGGCAACTTTTCGCTTGCCCTTGACCTTGGGCGCGATATGTTCTGCATCGTCGATTTGCAGATAGGAACGGAGCTTGGTAAGAAACACGTCCATACTTCTGCCTACGGCGTGGTCTTCATCTCCCCAGATTTCCTTAAGGATGATTTCGCGTGGAATGAGTTTGTTTTTGTGCTCGACAAGCAATTTGAGCAATTCTGCTTCCTTGCGGGTGAGCGTACGCGTCATCTTGGGATGAATAAGCTGCATTCCGCTGAAATCGAATGTGAAATTTCCTAATTTGTACACTTTTTCTTCGTACAGAGAGTGATGCAAAGGATGGAGATACTTGCTGCGGCGCATGATGGCCTGCATTCGCAATTCCAATTCTTCAATGCTGAACGGCTTTGAAATAAAGTCGTCACAACCTAGTCGGAATCCCTTGATTCGATTCTCTTTGTTTGAAATTTCGGAAAGAAGGATGATGGGAATATGCTTATCGTATCTTCGAATGTTTTGAAGCAGAGAGAAGTTGTCGTTGCCGCGCGCAGACAGATCGAAAATGCATAAGTCGAACATGCCCGTGTTGTACGATTTTGTGGCGGATTCCGCATCACGGTAGTCTAAAACGACGTATCCGTTCATCTCTAAGAAATCCTTGATGACGTGACGCAGATTGTCGCTATCATCCACTAACATTACTTTGGGTTTGAGATCTTCCATAAAATATTGTTTAATTATTGTTTATCTTGTTTGTTAATAAGAACATCCTATTTTAAGGATTGAACGCCACAAATGTACAAAAAATGTTAATTCTCATCATTGAAAAATAAAATATTATTTAACATTATGTTCAGGTAATAAATGTTACTTTTGCAGCGTTATTTAGAAGTATGGAAAATAATCAATACTATGTGGCAAAGACTTTTGCCGGATTGGAACCGTTGCTGGCCGAAGAACTGAAGGAACTCGGCGCGCAGAATTGTCGTCTGATGAGCCGCTCCGTTAGTTTTGAAGGAGATCTGGATCTTATGTATAGGGCAAACTACCAATGTCGTACTGCCTTACGTATCCTTTGGCGACAGAAACAATTTACATTCAACAATAATCGACAGTTCTACGAACAACTGTTTGATTTTCCTGCGGAGAAGTTCCTGGATAAGGACGGCACAATGGCCGTGCATACAACCAATGTGGATTCCATATTCAAAACACCGCTTTTTGCCTCTGTTTTGGCTAAGGATGCCATTTGCGACAGATTTCGCGATTTGTATGACCAGCGCCCTTCTGTGGATCGCGACAACCCTGATGTGCAGTTTCAACTACATGTTTTTCAAAACGAAGCACAACTTTTTCTGGATAGTTCTGGCGAATCTCTGCATAAACGCGGCTACAAGGTGCGCAACCATCCGGCCCCGATTAATGAGGTTGTGGCGGCTGCTATGATCAAACTCAGCGGATGGAATGGCGATACTGACTTTGTTGATCCAATGTGTGGCGGTGGTACGCTTCTGATAGAGGCTGCTATGCAGGCATTGAACATTCCCGCTGGATTTTATCGCCGTGATTATGGCTTCTGCTATTGGAAGAATTTTGACGCCCGCCGCTGGAAGGAGATTCGTCAGCAGGTGGATATTAAAGATGACGTGGCTGTCAATTTCTATGGCTCCGATATAAATGGACACTTTTTGGATATTGCCCAAGATAATATTGAAAAGGCTCGTCTCCAAGATTTTATTTCCTTACGGAAAATGGATGTCAGAAATTCTTCGCCCATCCGTGTACCATCGTTGGTGATGATGAATCCTCCATACGGGGAACGCCTCGAAATAGAGGATATTAACGAACTGTACCGACAGATCGGCGATGTGCTGAAAAACAACTATCAGGGCTGTCGCGCTTTTATCATTAGTTCTGATATGACGGCCTTAAAGCATATTGGCCTTCGTCCTTCCGCCAAATATAAGTTGTTTAACGGTCCGCTGGAATGTAAGTTCTTGGGCTATGACCTCTTTCAAGGTGATCATAAAAGTTTTGTGATGAAAAATGCTGAAGGAAAATAAGTCTTCAGTCTGCAATCGTTTCCTTATGAAGAAATTATTACTGCCCATATGGTTACTCGTGACACTGTCTGTCCAGGCACAGAACAAGTATAGCAATGAATTCCTTTCGCTTGGCATAGGTGCGCGCGGACTGGCGATGGCCAATACGATGTGCGCCATTTCCGATGATGTCACAGCTGCCTACTGGAATCCGGCCGGCCTTAGCCGTATGGACAAACGTTATCAGCTGGGACTTATGCATGCGGAGTATTTTGCCGGTATCGCCAAGTATGACTATGCCGGGATCGGCTGTAAAATTGACGACCGCTCTACGGTTGCCTTGTCCTATATTCGTTTCGGTGTGGACAATATCATGAATACTACAGAACTGATAGATGCCCAGGGCAATGTGGACTATGATAGAATTTCCTACTTTTCAGCCGCCGATAATGCCCTGCTGCTGAGTTATGCGTATAATTTCGAGCAAGTTCCCGGGCTTTCCTTAGGCGCTAATGCGAAACTGATTTTCCGTAATATCGGTAAGTTTGCCAATGCTTGCGGCTTTGGCCTTGATTTTGGCCTGCAGTATAACCATAAAGGTTGGCAGGCAGGTGTCATGCTACGGGATGCCACCTCTACGTTTAACGCATGGCGTTATGACCTTTCCGAACAGGTTGTGGAGGTCTTTCAACAGACGGGAAATGAGATTCCCGAAAATTCCTTGGAACTTACAATGCCGGCGCTTTTGCTGGGTGGCGCCAAATACATCGAACTCGGCAAAGGCTTCAACGCCACCTTTGCTCTGGGATTGGATTGTACCTTTGATGGAAGAAGAAATACGTTGGTGCGTAGCGATGTGTTCAGTATGGATCCTCATTTTGGAATGGAATTCGGATATCGGAAAATTGTGGCCCTGCGCGCCGGAATCGGCAACTTCCAGCGGGAACTTGATTTTGACGGAAAGCAGAAAACCACGCTGCAAATCAACCTCGGTGTGGGCGTCTGTATCAAACAGGTGGTCACTATTGACTATGCGTTTACCGATTTGGGCGACCTCTCTATTGCCCAATATTCTCATGTCTTTTCTTTGAAAGTAGCTATTGACAAATTTAAAAAACAGAAAAATGATAATAAAGGACTATCCCTATGATGAAGAAGCCATCAGACAGCGTATCGAATGCTATTTGAAATTGGGCAATCCTTATATGGATGAACAGAAGACGTATCGCTTTATATTGAATTGCATAGATTTAACGACTTTGGAAGGCTCCGATAATAAAGCCGTGGTTGAGAATCTCTGCCAGCGGGCGCTGGATTTTCGTGATGATACAAGAAATATTCC
The DNA here is from genome assembly GCA_045600525.1 of Bacteroidales bacterium. Taxonomy (GTDB): domain Bacteria; phylum Bacteroidota; class Bacteroidia; order Bacteroidales; family WCHB1-69; genus F23-D06. The sequence goes on along the minus strand of JAZRYC010000149.1, from coordinate 7,057 downwards.
GTCCACAGCGGCCGTCTGTGTGTACCCTCCGTTCGTGTCTTTGGCTAAATCTTATCTGAAGGATAGCGGCGTGCGCGTGGCATCGGTGTCCGGCGCCTTCCCGGCCGGACAATCGCCCATTGAAATAAAACTTGCCGAAGTGCGCTATGCCCTGGAACAAGGCGCTGATGAAATCGATATGGTGATTTCCCGTGGCAAGTTTCTGGAAGGTAACCTTGAGGAAGTCTATGAGGAAATCCGTGCCATTCGTGAACTTTGCGCTGAGGCTACCTTAAAGGTTATATTGGAGACCGGTGAGTTGAAGACACCGCAGAATATCTATAGCGCATCTATGTTGGCAATGTCGGCCGGTGCTGACTTTATTAAGACATCTACGGGAAAAATTTCAGTAAATGCCACCCCCGAAGCCTTTGTCGTTATGATGGACGCTATCCGAGATTATTATGAGCAGACGGGTAGAATGGTGTCCATTAAGCCGGCGGGCGGCATCTCCGATCCGGATACGGCGAAAGATTTTGTCGCCTTGTTGGCCAATGTCTTAGGCGAAAAATGGCTGTCCAATCAAACCTTCCGCATCGGGGCCAGTAGGCTGGCAAACAAGGTTCTTGACAAAATTGAATAAAAAATATTTGTAAATGGTGGAATGTGAATAAAATAATTGTATTTTTGCAGCCTCTTTTAAAAGTAATACTAAACAATTAAAAAACTTAAAATTATGACGAAAGCAGAAATCGTTAACGAAATTTCAGGCAAAACCGGATTTGACAAAGGTAGTGTTCAAACTATCGTGGAAGTGTTCATGACAACAGTGAAAAATTCAATGATTAGTGGTGAAAACGTATATCTGAGAGGTTTTGGTAGCTTCATCATCAAACAAAGAGCTCAGAAGACTGCACGTAACATCTCTAAGAAAGAAACTATCACTATCCCGGCTCATAATATTCCGGCATTCAAACCTTGCAAGACTTTTGTGAACGCTGTTAAGAAATCTAAATAATTTAATAACATTTAAATCCTATTAGTTATGCCTAGTGGAAAGAAAAGAAAAAGACATAAAATGTCTACTCATAAAAGGAAAAAACGTCTCAGAAAGAATAGACATAAGAATAAATAACCTTTTATGAGTTATATGAATAAAAACTAAATGTTACGTCTTTTGCGTTTCATTTAGTTTTTATTTTTTTTTAGAACAGATATATGAGTGAAACTGAAATCACGAAAGAAATTGTTATAACTTCCCATGCCAACGAAGTTCAGGTAGCGCTTTTGGAAGATAAGAAGTTGGTGGAGATCCATTCTGAAAAAGGATCCGCCCAGTTTTCTGTCGGCGATATCTATTTGGGCAAGGTGCGTAAAATAATGCCCGGACTGAATGCGGCATTTGTAGATGTGGGTAGTGAGAAGGATGCGTTTCTGCACTATCTTGATCTTGGTGTACATGCTCGTACCATCAATGCATTTGTAAGTCAGGCTATTACAACGGGCAAACGGAGTATCAGCCGTGTGCAATATCTTGACGAAGTTCCTAAAAACGGTAAAATCAGCGAGGTGCTCACCTCCGGACAGCAAATATTGGTCCAGGTGGCTAAGGAACCTATATCTACGAAAGGTCCTCGTATCACGACGGAAATATCCTTCGCCGGACGATATTTGGTACTGGTTCCTTTCGGAGATAAAGTCTCTGTTTCGCAGAAGATTAGAAGCACCGCGGAACGGAAACGTCTAAAATCCATTGTACAAGGAATAAAACCCCGTAATTTCGGTATTATTATTCGTACGGTTGCCGAAAATAAAAACGTAGAAGAATTAACGGCCGATTTAGACCAACTTCGCTATAAGTGGGACACGGCTGTAGAAAACCTTTTTGCCTCTAAAGCTCCATTGCGTATTATTCAGGAAATGGACTGCGTGACTTCCATTATGCGCGATCTGCTGAATGATTCCTTCCACGCCATCTACGTGGATACTCAAGATGCCTTTAAGGAGGTGAAGAACTATATGCACCTCTATGCGCCCGAACAGGAGGATATCGTAAAATTTTATAATGATAAACAGCCGATTTTTGAAAAATTTAACGTTGCCAAACAGATTAAAGGCTCCTTTGGCAAGGTGGTCACAGTGAAAAACGGCGTTTACCTGATTATAGAACATACGGAAGCTATGCACGTTATTGACGTGAATAGCGGCAATCGTGTGAAGGCAAGCCAGACGCCGGAAGAAAATGCGTTGAATACCAATATGATTGCAGCTGCGGAAATAGCCCGGCAACTCCGTCTGCGTGATATGGGGGGGATCATCACCATTGATTTTGTAGATCTCCATGATGCCCATAACCGAGTGACGCTGAATAAGGCGATGGCGGAGTTTATGAAGAATGATAAGGCTAAGCATACCATATTGCCTCTAAATAAGTTCTGCCTGATGCAGATTACCCGTCAGCGTGTCCGTCAGGCAACGGTAATTGAAACTACCGAACAATGCCCCACGTGCAAAGGAACCGGTAAAATCAAACCTCCGATTCTAATTGAAGATGAAATCGACAACACGCTTGAGTTTCTCTTTGACAAGCAACAGGAAAAAAAGGTGACAATTATGCTGCACCCATTTGTGTATTCATTTCTTAAACACGGATTTCCATCCATTCTTCTAAAGTGGAAGTGTAAATATAAAAAGAATATCAAACTACTTTCCAATCAAAACTATCATCTCATGGAACACCATTTTTTCAATGATAAAATGGATGAGATCGTCTTGTGGAATGAACCTGCCAACGATTAGAATACTTTGATGATATGGATGTACCTTCCGATATTTTAAGCAAATTGGAACGCTATTGCGCCTACCAGGAACGATGTGAGGCGGATGTGCGAAAAAAATTGTTTTCCATTCCCTGCTCGGTGGCTCAGCGCGATGAAATCATTCGCCGGCTGAAGGAACATGATTTTCTTAATGAAACTCGCTTTGTGGAATCCTTTGTCCGCAGTAAAATCCATGAACAGTGGGGACGGCTGAAGATTCGTCAGTCATTGTCGCTGAAAGGTGTCGATCCCCAACTCGTCTCAGAACAGTTGGCACGTGTGGATGATTGTGAGTATGAGCAAATTTTGGCAATGTCAGTGGAAAAGTGGCGACGTCTCCATCCTACAGATGCCCAAGACCGATCCAAACTGATCCGTCACCTATTGTCTAAGGGATTTGAAATGGACTTGATTATGAAAATTATTAGAAACGAATAATGATTTTATGACTACGACGGAAAATATTAAAGACGTCCTCAGCAGGCTCGGTGAGCTAAGGAGGTATCTTTGACATCGATGCGAAAAAGAACGAAATAGAAGAGAAAGAACGGATTACTCAGCAAGATGGCTTTTGGAACGATCCCAAGGTGGCAGAAAAGTTGATGCGTGAAATTAGTGCCGTGAAGGCTTGGGTAGGTGATTTTGAGAAGGCTGTGGAATTGGGTGACGAATTGTCAGTTACTAATGAATTTTTTTCATCGGGTGATGCCTCAGAAGAAGAATTGGACGAAGCGTATGCCCAGGCATTAAAAGCAGTTGAAAATCTTGAGTTTAGAAATATGATGCGCGATGAGGAGGATTCCCTCAATGTCGTCGTGCATATTAATTCAGGTGCCGGTGGCACGGAAAGCTGTGATTGGGCGGAAATGCTGTTCCGTATGTACACCCGTTGGGCTGAACGTAATAACTATTCCGTCAAACTGCTGGATCGACAGGAAGGTGACGTAGTGGGTATCAAGTCCTGCTCTATTGAAATTGACGGTCCGTATGCCTATGGCTATCTGAAAAGCGAAATCGGCGTGCATCGTCTGGTGCGCCTTTCGCCCTTTGACGCTGCCAATCGCCGTCATACCACTTTTGCTTCGGTCTTCGCATACCCGATGGTAAACGATGACATTGTCATTGATATCAACCCCGCCGATATTACTTGGGATACCTACCGCTCTAGCGGCCACGGCGGACAGAATGTTAATAAGGTGGAAACGGCCGTCCGACTGCATCATGCTCCGTCCGGCATCGTTGTGGGATGCCAAGTTACGCGTTTCCAACAACAGAATCGTGAAATGGCCATGCGAATGCTCAAATCAAGACTTTATCAGATTGAATTGGAAAAGAAACGCGAGAAACTTGCAGAAATTGAAGGTACAAAGAAAAAAATTGAGTGGGGGAGCCAAATTAGAAGCTATGTCTTGCAACCCTATAAGATGGTGAAGGATTTGCGTACCGGCTGCGAAACTGCCAATGTGAACGCGGTTCTGGACGGAGATATCGACGATTTTATTAAAGCCTTCCTGATGGATGCCGATAGATAGGTTGTTAATAAATGGTAACAAGTTTTTTTGCGGATTACAATTTCCGTTCTTAATTTTGCAGGTGGAAATTATTAAACCTTAAATAATTAAATATTAGCAAATTATGAATAACGAATACGTATTGGTCGCTGGCCGTTCAAACCCGGAACTGGCAAAACGCATTGCGGAACAACTCAACATGCCACTTTTCCCAGTGGACATTCTTCAATTCAAGGATGGTGAGATTCAGGTTTATTTCAATGATACCATTCGTGGAAAGAATGTGTTTATCATTCAACCGACGTTCTCTCCGTCAGACAATATTCTTGAATTGCTGATTATGATAGATGCCGCTAAACGCGCTTCAGCCCGCAATATCGTGGCTGTGATGCCGTATTTTGGCTATGCACGCCAAGATCGCAAGGATAAACCCAGAACATCTATCGGCGCAAAATTGATGTCCAATTTGCTTACCGCTGCCGGAGTGACACGTATTATTACGATGGATCTTCATGCTGACCAAATACAAGGTTTCTTTGAGATCCCTGTAGATCATTTGTTTGCTTCTAATGTGTTTATTCCCTATGTCCAAAAAATGAATTTGGACAATATCTGCATCGCCTCTCCCGATACTGGCGGTACCAAGCGTGCTTCCACCTATGCCAAGGCTCTGAATTGCGACCTCGTTATCGGTTATAAACACCGTGAAAAACAGAATGAAGTTGCCTCTCTTCAAATTATTGGTGATGTGCAGGGTAAGAATGTCATTATTGTGGACGATATTATTGATACGGCAGGTACACTCTGCAAAGCTGCTGGACGTATTAAGGAAATGGGCGCAAAGAGTGTTCGCGCTATGTGCGCTCATGGTCTCTTCTCCGGTAATGCCATTGAGAATATCGAAAATTCCGCTTTGGAAGAAGTTCTTGTTACCGATACGGTGCCTTTGCGTCGTGAATGTAGCAAGATTAAGGTCGTATCCGTGTCTAAACTCATGGCCGAAGTAATCAAAGCCGTGGTGGACGATACCTCCATTTCATCCCATTACTATGTATAAAAACTATTCACAAACCATATATATTTCGGGCTCCCGTTAGGGAGCCTTTTTTACATATTTGAAACTGCAGAATACACATGCTTTTTTTGTACATTTGCAGCCCTAAAATGTTGTCTATGGAAGAGAATGAAACTCAACAATCCATGCCGAAACTCGGCAAATATGATTTAATAGAGGAACTTGCCAAGTTCTTTCCTATTGAAAATGGCTCATCCGTTGTGGGTATTGGCGACGATGCTTCTGTGTTTGCTCCTGCCCATGAAAATGTGGTGTCTTCTACGAAGGTTTTTCTAGAAAACATCCATTTCGATTTGACATACGTCCCCCTAAAGCATTTGGGCTATAAGGTCGTTACAGTGGCTTTGTCTGACTTGCTGGGAATGAACGCCGTACCGACGCAGGTGTTGGTTAATTTGGCTGTTTCCAATCGGTTTGATTTAAAAGCCGTGAGTGAATTGCTGGATGGTATGGAGGCCTGTTGCGAAACGGCACACGTTGATGTGGTCGGTCTTGATATCTCTTCTTCCAATAGTGGTCTGGTTATCTCTATTACGGCATTGGGCGAGTGTGAGCCCGCGAGATTGGTTACTCGTAAGGGCGCCAAAGAAAATGAACTGATCTGTGTCTCCGGCGATTTTGCAGCTGCCTATACTGGACTGCTCCTTCTGGAAAGAGAAAAGAAAGTGTTTCAAGTCAATCCTAGCGAACAACCTCAGTTTGAAGGCTTTGATTATCTCCTTCGCCGTCAGTTGAAACCCGAACCACGCTTGGATATCGTGGAAGCCCTGCGCCGTGAAGACATCCTTCCTACATCCATGACGAACGTGTCTGACGGATTGGCTGCTGCCGTCATGCAGATTTGCCGCGCCTCTCACGTGGGTTGTGACCTCTTTGAGGAAAAACTTCCAATGACAGAACTTACATTCACTACGTTAAAGGATTTGGATATCGTGCATACGGTGGCCGCATTGAATGGCGGTGATGATTATGAACTTATGTTTACGATCAAACAGGCTGATTTTGAAAAAATCAAAAAGATTGATAATGTCTCCATTATTGGATTTGTCAAGGAAGAATCGGCCGGCTGCCATATCGTTACCGGCGATAATCACCATGTGGAAATTCATGCCCAGGGGTATAAAAAATGAAAAATGAATAGTTGAGAGATTGGGTTGTTATGATATTAAGTTATTAAGCAATTAAGTTATATATGAGTTGTGTAAACTTATATCTTTAACTTTAAGCCTACAAGTGCGGTGTTTTTATTATCCGAGTGATTTGCTTGAAACCTGAAACTCGTTTGTGATGAACAGTAAAACAGAATTTAATATTGGCAATGTCAGAATTGGCGGAGGTGCGCCAGTGGTGGTGCAGTCTATGACCAATACGGACACGAATGATGTGAAAGCATCGGTGGCCCAATGTGAGAGGATGATTCAGGCTGGTGCCCAAATGGTGCGTCTAACGGTTCCTTCATTAAAGGAGGTGGAATCAATGCGCCAGATAAAGGATCGTCTCCATGAGGATGGTTTTAAGGTGCCCATCGTGGCCGATGTCCATTTTAATCCGAAGGTCGCGGAAGCTATGGCTGCCATTGTGGATAAGGTGCGCATCAATCCGGGCAATTATGTGGATAAACGAAATTTTTCCCAGTTGGACCTTTCAGACGAGGAATATGCTGCAGCCGTGAA
>JAZRYC010000148.1:0-2700 GCA_045600525.1 Bacteroidales bacterium | reverse complement strand
CCATGTCCGACTGTGTGTCACACGCCTGTCTTCAGTTCCGGCATGACGCGATTCAATCCCCGTACGAATTGCTCAATCGAACGTATGCTGATTGAATGATGAACAAAGTCGATATCCATATCCATCATCCATATCCATCGTGGCGCGACGAATATCTCCCGTGATGCTACTCATCACGACGCCGCCCTTGATCGTGCTTTTTCGCTTGAAACCGCTTCTGTACATCGCCAAGAGCACAGTATCATTCGCAGGGACTATTTCATCGATCCGCCTGCGGAAGGCCAATATAACCTCCTTGTACAAATCGGACGGCAAGGCGCATTTCATACGCGCAGTCTCGAAACAAGACGTTCGAGGTCATATGTCCTTACACGTTCGCCATTGCAATCCCGAACTATCATCCCGACCTTCAGCACCTCCTCTGGGATGTAATACTGCCGAATCCGCCCATCTTGGATCCGACGGGCGTTCCGAGCCGTCAGAAAATCGTATGTCTCAAGGATCACGTCCGTCAAATCATAATATGCCGTTCCCAGCGTAATGACGGATTCCGGGTAACGCCACTGCAAGACCTCAACCTCGGACTCGGCACCGTCATCTGAATATACCCCAGCTTCCATTTTGAAGAGGCGCCCGTCCGCAATCGCCTTTTCAATCTGATAAGGCGATCCAAATCGCTCCTCGCAGACTAACTCAACATCGAAATTCCCAGCACCGTCAAGCATCGGTGAAAGATAAACATACGAATGAGTTTACGATAATTGAAATTTACGCGAATCTTTGCGATTCTTTGTATTCTATGCGGTTTCAATAAGGACGAGCGGGGCATTCAACCGCCGCTTTTAGGATCAATGAGTACTGTCCTTTTGTTCCTTTTGTCCAGATGACTCGCTTTGTTGACCTGGCCCTTGATCCCGAACATTTTGATGGCTATCCTTCATGCGGGCCGTGACAGAGGGGGAATTCTCTTGCTGTTGGATGATAAGCCCTAAATCATTTTCCATATCTTGGTATAATTTTTTTGTTGCTTCGGGATTGACCGCCATTCCTAAATTATAAAAATCTTTTGCCTCTTCAATAAAGGATGGTAATTTTTCTGGTTCTGATTTACAATAAAATTGTATCTTTAAATTATTTTTTTCTTCCTTTCATAATAGAAAATAAACCCTTCTATTTTAGAAAAACCAAATTTGCGTGCAATTGTTCTAAAATTAGTCTGCTCATCTCTTTTTACTAATTTTAGAAGTGTCCCGTATTTTATCAGTTCTAATCCTAATTGATACGCCTCTTGTGCTTCTTTTGCTGATAAACGGATACCTTTTTTATCTTGTGCATACTTTTGAACACTAGCGGGGCTCTCTAGAATATGATTTCTTTTTCGTCTATTCATTCTGTTGTGATAATCTTCAATGGCGGCAGTTTCCAGAACATCCGATGGAAGACATTTCAATTGTTTTTCTAGTTTTGCATAGTCAACAGGGGTTGAAGGGGATGTATCCATTTTTTTTAAATCAAATTTCCATTCACGGCTACACCAATTAGCGTATCTATAAAAAATCGACCATTCTGAAGGACCATATTTGGTACCAAGCAATTTTGTTGCTTCTACCTCTTCCATCGTTTTATTATAGGTTGATTTATCTACACTTTTACTGTAATATTTTCCTATATTTTGGGGATTGTTGCAAAAATCAATCATTCCCGCTAAGTTTCCAAAACCGCATTTTTTTACTATATCCTCAAGGCTTTGTTTTTTGAAATCAAGCGTGTCCAAGGGATATCGGTACTCAAGCATATCCTCACAGGCTTGTATAATATCCCATCTTTGAATAGATTTTGGTATCTGCCGCTGCTTGACAAACAATTGTGATGAAATATGGGAAGTAATTTCTTTGTTGTATATACCCTTTTCTATCCTGATAATCCCGAGATGCAATGATTTTTATGGAATCCGGAACCCACTTATATATTTCTTTTAATTCTCTTTGTTTCTTGTAGGGTAGGTGTTTTAAGGAGTTAAAAAACTCTGTCTGACATTTACGATATGATTCTTGCTCTGTCGCCGACAGGTAAGAAACATCATTGTCAAAGGTAAACTTTGATAAATCCAAGGGAGTCAGTCCATTGGCGCATTGAACCTGCGTCACATCTCTAAATACGAGAGTATCGCTTTTTCCTAAACAATTTTGTAAAGGAGCAACAGCCATCCATGTTGCAAGTGCGGTAGATAGAAATTCTCTGGAAGACATCGTTGAATCTCCTGGTAGGGTGGTGTGATTTAGAAGCAGATTTGCAAAAAGAATAGCATTTCCACTTCCCCGAAGCAAGTGAGAAAGTGATTTCGCGTTATGCTCGGTCTACCTTTCCAATAAGGTCGTTTGCCCATGCCACCGCCTCGTCGACCGTCGGCAGAACTGGCAGATCTGCCTTCTGGTCGTCATACGTCCGCCCCCAGTCCTCGCCCTTCACAACCGTCGGAGGCCATTCATGCGTCTTCCTATACTTGAACAACTTCCGGCAGATCTCTCCGACAAGCTTCATGTCCACACCTGCATTGCCCACGATGAGCTGGAGGTCGATCAGGTCGTGAGCCCGCTTGCTGGACGGTGCGCTTGCCCCGTGTAACTTCTGCGCAACCTGAAACTCGAGTCGCATCGCCTGAACTGCGGCAGGACGCGGCAGGGCGATGAAGTCGAACAG
>JAZRYC010000147.1:0-3613 GCA_045600525.1 Bacteroidales bacterium | reverse complement strand
CCTTCAGCGCCACCTCCATGTCCGACTTGGTGTTCCTGCTGTTGATATTCTTCATGCTGACCTCTACGATGGTGTCTCCCAATGCGATCAATCTGGTCCTTCCGAAGAGTACATCCGACAAACAGTTGGTATCCAAGAATGTTGAGGTGTATATTAACGAGGATTTGCAGTATTTTGTGAATCCCAATGGCTCGAATTCGCAGCCCGTGGCCTACGAAGAATTGCTTCCTGCCCTGCAGGATGCCGTGAGCCAGGACAACTCTGGAATGTATTCCATCATTTTGCGCGCCGATAAGAGCGTGCCCGTGGAAAATGTCGTCGCACTGATGGATGTCTTGAACCAATTAAACGAATCATACCCCGAAGAACAACGCTATAAGATGGTGCTTGCCACCGAAGGAAAATGATAGAAACGAACGAGAATAGAAAAGAAACTATTGTGGCCTGGGCGGTCACGGTCGTCTGCATGGCATTGACCATTGTGCTGCTGCTTGCATTCGGCTTGAAGTCACAAATTCCGCCTCCCCCTCCTAAAAAGCCGTTCTATGTGGAATTGGACGCCTCTGTGGGCGGCGGTGGTGGCGGTGGAGTGGAAACACCTGCCCAAAAGCAGGTGAAGGCGACTTCCTCTCCCAATTTCGCTACACAAAATGCCCAGGATGCTCCTTCGGTGGCGAAAGCGCCAAAAACAAATCCCAATTCCCAACAAACAGAAATCCCCAAACCCACCATCAACCAGAATGCCATGTTTAAAGGTGGAAAGGGTGGTACAGGTAGCGGTGGCGGCTCTGGTTCCGGTATTGGCACGGGTAGTGGCTCCGGCCTCGGACCGGGCTCCGGCTCCGGTTCCGGCGGCGGAATCGGCTATGGCACCGGCACACGCGGTATGATTAATAATATCAATACTACAGTCAATGAGGAAGGACAAGTGTCCATTGAGGTTCACGTGTCCGCAGAAGGCCGTGTGTTGGATGCTCGTGTGATCAACAATAGCAAATTTAAGACAACGATTACGAATAGTGCTATCCAGTCGGAGTGTGTGAAAAAGGCCAAACAGGCCGTTTACAAACCCGGTAAGGAAGAACTCCGCGTGATTGTGTTCCGTTAGCCGCCGTATCCCCCACATTGCTTCCCATTATGTACGAATCTCTCTTAGATGAAATCTTTCATGCTTATCCGATGTACCATAAAATCGGTTCGGCAGCCTATAAGGAAGGTCTTGAAAACATAGAATCCCTCCTTTCTATTGTTGGTAATCCTGAACGAAAGTTTAAGTCTGTCCATGTGGCCGGAACTAATGGTAAAGGTTCGGTATCCCATTTGCTGGCTTCCTATTGTCAGGAACGACACCTCAAAACGGGCTTATTTACCTCACCGCATTTGGTGGACTTTCGTGAACGTATCCGTATTGACGGCGAAATGATTCCGGAATCTGCGATACTGGATTTCTTCCAAAAGTACAAACCGCAGTTTGATCAATTGGAACCCTCGTTTTTTGAGATGACCACGGCCTTGGCTTTCTATTATTTCGCTCAGCAGGAAGTGGATGTGGCGGTTGTGGAAGTCGGACTTGGCGGACGGCTGGATTGCACGAATGTCCTCCGCCCCCTGATGTCGGTTATTACCAACATTACGTTAGAACATACGCAGCTCTTAGGAGATACTATTGCCAAGATTGCCTTGGAAAAAGCAGGTATAATTAAGAAAGATACGCCAGTGGTTATCGGTGAGTTTCATCCAGAGAGCTTTCCCGTGTTCACGGATATGGCGAATCAGCGAAATGCCCCGCTTTTTCTGGCGGCAGACAATTTTGCTATAGAAGGCGATTTGACAGACTGCTCTATTCTAGAAGGCGGAAAGGTACTATATGAACAGGTTTGCTTTCCGTTGTTTGGGGAATATCAGCGAAAGAATCTGATAACCTTTCTGCAGGCGGTGGATGTGCTTCAGCAAATTATGCCGTACGATAAGGATGTGGTGGTATCATCTATTGAAAACATGGTTCAAAATACAGGCTTTCAAGGAAGGTGGCAAGTGCTGCGTCGGAATCCTTTGACCATTTGTGATGTCGGACATAATGTGGGCGGCCTCTCACTCACGATGAAACAGTTGGCAGCCGTGCCGTGTCGTCAGTTGCGTATAGTGTTCGGTATGGTAAGTGATAAGGATGTGGAGCATGTGATTCCGCTGTTGCCCAAAGAAGCCTTATACTATGTCTGCCAGGCGGATATTGAAAGAGCCATTCCTGCCAACGATTTGGCAAATCTACTTGCTGGCGCGGGCCTTTCTTGTCGTAGTTTTGACAGCGTTTCAAAAGCCTACGCGCAGGCTGATGCGGACGCTTCTGATGATGATTTTATCTTCATCGGGGGAAGTTGCTTTGTGGTCGGCGATTTCCTTAAAAATCGGTAATCCCCCTTGTCATCATCTTTTATTTTCGCCTTTTTTTATGAAGAGTAAAGCCCTTAATGGCTTTTTTTGTATTTTTGCACTCCTTTTTTCATTCTTAATATATTGGATATATACTTATTAATCAGTATATTACAAGGCGTGTGAAGGTCTTTTGGAAAATTGAATTTTAATTATGATTGAAGATATGAAACGTTTCTTTTTGTCTATTTTTTTCATGGCCATTATGGGCATGGTTTTTTCTCAGAATGAAGTCCTTATGAAAGTTGGTGGGGAATCCATCAGCAAGGATGCCTTTGTACGGGCATATCAGAAAAACAATGAATTAAACAAGGCCACTGAACGTGATTTGCGTGATTATTTGGATTTGTATGTGAATTATCGTCTCAAAGTGCAGGATGCCAAATCCATGAAGTTGGATACTTCCAAGGCCTTCCAACGCGAACTTTCATCTTATAAAAATCAGTCTGCCCAGCAGTACCTTGTGGATACCGAGGTGAGCGATCAGTTACTGGAAGAGGCCTTTGAACGTGCCAAACTTCAACAGAGGGTATCCCATATATTGGTGAATTGTAAGGAAGGGGCAGCTCCTAAGGATACTTTGGCGGCCTATCATAAAATTATGGAGATTCGGGAAAAGATTCTTGCCGGAATGGATTTCTCAGAAGCGGCTTTCCAATACTCTGAAGATCCGTCTGCGCGTGACTACAAAAATTCGCAGAATGGTCGTATGATGCATGGTAATCGTGGAGAATTGGGCTATTTTTCCGTCCTTGAGATGATTTATCCCTTTGAATCAGGTTCCTATAATACTCCCGTTGGCCAGGTCTCTATGCCGGTTCGTTCGCAGTTTGGTTATCATTTGATTTATGTGTGGGAACGAATCCCTGCTATTGCGCAGATATATGTATCACAGATATTCCTGAGAGATTCAGCTGCCATATTTGGAAGCGAAAATCCTGATATCAAGGCTAAAATTCGTGAAATCAATCGTCGCCTTAATGATGGTTCTTCTTCATTTGAGGACTTGGCAAAGGAATTTTCCGACGATAAGGCCACGAAGGATAATGGTGGTGTGATGGCGCCTTTTGCTCCCAACAAGCGTCCGGGGAACTATGTTGCCGCCGCCATTCATTTGCAACCTGGACAGGTATCGGGTCCTGTGGCTACTTCCATGGGCTGGCATATTCTCAAGTTAGATTCC
>JAZRYC010000146.1:0-10634 GCA_045600525.1 Bacteroidales bacterium | reverse complement strand
TTTTCTTTTCCATATTTATATGTATTTTGATTAGTGATTTTTTATTGGGCTGCAAAAATAAGAAAAATTGTATTTTTGCGCCTTGATTAAATCATAATTGATGAAAGACAACTATTCAATAGCCGGTATTCAACAAATCGGCATCGGTACAGAAGACGTACAGCGTTCCAAGCAATGGTATGCGGAAATGTTTCAGGTAGATATCAAATTGGTTGAAGACGACACCGTAGCGGAACGCATGCTTCCCTATACGGGTAACGCGCCACAAAAACGGCATGCCTGCATTAACGCAAACCTGCAAGGCGGTGGCGGACTTGAAATCTGGCAATACTCCGAACGCAAACCACAACCCGTTCCCTTTGACATCCAAATCGGAGATTTAGGAATTTTTATCGCCAAGTTAAAAAGTTCAGACATAACCGCATACCACGAGGAATTATCCTCAAAATACAAAAACATCAGCCAAATATACATGGATCCCCGAGGCATTCCGACCTTCTACATCCACGATCCTGCTGGCAATTGTTTCCAAATTGTGGAAGACAACTATATCTTCATTGACAACAACAAGTATTCGGGTGGTGTGATTGGAGCCATGATTGGTGTCAGCGATATGGAACGTTCACTGACAGTTTATCGGGACATTTTAGGCTACGACACCATCGTGTACGACAAGGCTGGTGTTTTCAGCGATTGGCAGACGCTACGTGGTGGTACGCAAACCTATCGTCGTGTGCTACTGGCGCGTTCCAAGCCATTCCAAGGTCCATTCAGCAAGCTATATGGGAACAGCACCATTGAACTCGTTCAGTGTTTGGAACGCTCACCCCGCAAAATTTACGAAGGGCGCTATTGGGGCGACCCTGGGTTCATCCAGATTTGTTTTGACATCATAAACATGCGCGATTTTGAAAAACACTGCAATGCCCACGGCGTGAAATTCACGGTGGACAGCTGTCCCGACGGTTCTGATTTCGACATGGGACAGGCAGCGGGGCATTTCACCTACATTGAAGATCCAGACGGGACGCTTATTGAATTTGTGGAAACATATAAAATCCCCCTCATCAGCAAGCTCAACCTCTGCTTGGATCTTCGGAAGCGCAGTCGTTTCAAGCCGCTTCCAAAGTTTTTCTTCCAACTGATGAAGTTGAATCGAATATAGAAACAATAACATTCTTATTATATTAGAGCACTATGAACCTCGTTGATCTCATCAAACAGGATGTTCGCTACGAAGAGGCACTGAAAGCCTGCATGAACTGCGGCATGTGCACAGCCGTATGCCCTGCAGCGGAGTTTTACGAATATGATCCTCGCCGCATCTGCGACACCGTACAACGCGGAAATGAAACACAGATTGAAGTTCTTCTCCGTTCCGACACCATATGGTACTGCGGACAGTGTATGTCGTGTAAGCCCCGTTGTCCGAGGGGCAACGCACCTGGGGAAATCATCAACATTCTCAGGAAGCTCTCGCAAGAGCTAGGCTATTTTCGACTGAGTGAGATGGGCCGCCAGCAGGTCCAACTCATGAAGGAAACCTGCCAAAACATTTTAGACATCGGCTACTGCGTGCATCCCGATAAGGTGGACCCCACGAAACATATTGAGCAAGGTCCTGTTTGGAAGTGGTTTCAAGAAAACATTGAAGAAATCGCCCCGAAACTCGGTGCTAACTACCATGGCAACGGTGCCGGCGCCCTTCGAGATATTCCCCATGAGGATATGGAAGAGGTGCATCGGATTTTTGAGGTGACCGGCGGTATGGACTTCCGCAAGAAAGTACTCGGCGAATAATCACATCAACGCTCACTAATTGTATTCTCAAAATGTCAGATTTTGGATTTTCAATATCAAAGACTCGTTCCATAAAGATAGACCAGGCGAACATGGACAAGCGGAACCAGCTTCTGGGCCTCGTTCCGTCATATCGGAGATGTATCGGATGTGGCGGATGTACGGCCACCTGCTCTGCCCGCCAGTTTACCGATTTCAACATCCGACGTGTACATTGCTTCTTTAACCGAGGGCAATATGGCCAATTAGAGGAAGAACTCCGCAAGTGCATGCTCTGTGGAAAGTGCACCTTGGTCTGCCCGCGCGGTGTAAATCTCCGTTCACTCATCATCAACATGCGTCAAATTATCACTAACACAAACGAGATTATCGGATAATGGAGAACTTCAGTCATTTCGTATTGCCATTTGTTCTCGGCGCCTACGCGCTACTAATCATCTGCATATTCAAATATGTGCGCTGGATACGGCAATTTGACCGTCTTCAGCGAGCCACCATCCGCAAGAACATATTTACTGGGAAACTATTACCCGCTATCTGGGAGATTTTTTGCGAATGCCTGCTGCACTTGCGAATCACCAAAAAGAAGCCCCTGCTGGGCTATATGCACCGCAGTATTGCCTTCGGCTGGTTTCTTCTCATCCTCGTTGGCGCCATTGAAAGCAGAATAGGCACACCGAAACATTTTCATTTCTGGGTAGCCATCTTCTACAGATACTTCCACACCACTCCGCCGGAGGACCAACTCGCCATGTTTTTCACGCAGTTCATGGATTTGCTGCTGCTTTATGTCCTTTCCGGCGTATTGTTGGCCTTCATCAAAAAATGCTATTCCCGAATCCTCGGCATGCGTAAGGCGACAAGGCATACCGTCATGGACAACACGATACGCTTTTCCCTTTGGGGCATCTTTCCCCTGCGCCTGCTCAGCGAGTCCGTCACAGCATGCATTCACGGGAACGGAGGCTTCCTCACCCAAAGTCTCAGAGATCTTTTCAGTACTTCCGTCGCGCAAGTTTTAGAGCTACCTTTTTGGACGCTCTACTCCATTGACTTATGCCTCTTCTTCGTGCTTCTTCCGTTCAGTCGTTACATGCACATCTTCACCGAAATCTTCCTTATCTATTTCCGCAAGCTCGGTCTTCGCGAGCATGTAAAAAGCACTGGGTACACCAAATTCGAATTAAGTGCCTGCTCACGATGCGGAATGTGTATCGACGCCTGTCCACTCAACAAAGAATTGGGCATTTCCGATGTGCAGTCGGTCTATCTTGTCCGCAACCTGAGGAACCTTGAACATCACAAAGACATTATCAATGCGGGAAAGAACTGCCTGATGTGCAGTCGCTGCGCCGAAGACTGTCCGGTAAACATCGACCTCATGAGCCTGCGGCGGATTTCACGCGACAAGGGATCCTTGGATTTAAGCGACAACTATACATATCTTAGCAAGACAAAGGCCTTCAACGCCATTGGGCGCGTTGCCTATTTCGGCGGCTGCATGTCGCACCTAACCCCGGGAATCACGGAGTCTATGCAGACGATTTTCAAGGCAGTCGGACAAAAATATTGGTTCATGGACGAAGATCGAAGCATCTGTTGTGGCCGTCCCCTCCTGCAACAGGGATTCAACAACCAGGCGGCGGAACTTCGGCGCAAGAACACCGAACTCATCCTCAATTCCGGTGCACAAATGCTCATCACCTCCTGCCCTATCTGCTACCAATCCTTCAAAAACGAATACAAACTTCCTATTCCCGTACTGCATCATACCGAATACATCAACAGGCTTTTGCGAGACGGAAAGTTACATGTTCAAAAGAGTGATTTGAAAGTCACCTATCACGATCCGTGCGAACTCGGCAGAGGTTGCGGCATCTACAAAGAGCCCCGAAACATACTCAAAGCCGTAACCACCTTATTGAAGACCAAAAACGAGAAAGAGAAGAGTCTCTGCTGCGGAATGAACTTAGGCAACACCGTCATCACTTTAGAGCAACAGACGCGTATTCGCAACGCAGCCATTGACAACCTCCTTCAGCCCAATCCCGACGTCATTGTCACGGCCTGCCCCATGTGCAAAAAAGCCTTCAAACACGGATTGGCCGTTGATGTGCAAGATATCGCCGAAATCGTAGCCGCACATCTTGATCCTCAAAAAAATGGATAAGCCCCATCTTGCACATAGAGTAATTCCCATTTTCATACCCGAAAAGGCCTGTCCACACCGCTGCATCTACTGCAACCAATATGCCATCGCGGGACAGCTTAGCATCCCCACTCCTGCAGAGGCAGAACGCATTATTGACCAACATCTTGCCACCATACCTTCAGAAGCAGAAAAGCGCATCGCCTTTTTTGGAGGAAGCTTTACGGGCATTCCCATACAGGAGCAAAACGAATATCTGGACATAGCCCAACGATACGTAGATAGCGGACTCGTTCATGGAATCCAACTTTCCACCCGCCCCGACTACATTTCGCAGGAAATTCTTGACAACCTCAAAGCGCATGGGGTAACCTTAATCGAACTTGGAGCACAGTCTCTGGACGACGCGATACTGCGGTTTTCCGGACGCGGACACAACACAGAACAGGTTCGCGTCGCTTCCGAACTAATTCGCGAAGCCGGATTCGAACTTGGACTGCAGATGATGATCGGTTTACCGGGCGACACAAAGGAAAAAAGTATGCACACGGCCACACTCATTCATCAGTTTGGAGCCCAGTACACCCGCATCTACCCCACCCTCGTAGTCAAAGACACTTTTTTGGCAAAGCTGTATCAAGAAGGAAAATACCGAGTCCTACCCTTGGAGGAGGCCGTGGATTGGTGCAAAGACCTCTACATCTATTTTACCGACAACAACATTCAAGTGCTCCGCATGGGACTGCATCCCTCCGAAGGGCTGCTGTCGGGACGCGACTACCTAGCAGGCCCCTTCCATGTTTCCTTTAAAGAGTTGGTACTGACGGCCATTTGGCACGACAAAATACAATCCATCGTAAAATCCAACAACGGGAACCCCGTTGAAATAGCAGTAACCCCTTCGGAAATCAACTATGCGGTTGGATATGGTTCCGCCAATAGGAAAGCCTTTCCAATGGTAACCTTCAAAATCAAGAAATAAGCGAATAAGGCTATCGCCTCAGAAGATCAAACACCGTTTTCACAGGATTGAACGTAGCGATGGGCACCTCCACGAAAATCGTAATCCAATCGCTCATAGCGCCGTTCCACAAACCGGGAAGTTCCATTGCCTTGAGGGTTCGGTCGCCATACGACTTTGAGGAGATGAAACCCGTTTCAGGATCCACATAATCCAGCAAATCAAATCGTTCACCCTTATAGTTACGATAAGCGCACACCATATCCACTGGATTGAAATGCGTAGCATGAGTCATTATCTCCATTTGCTGTGGATCTTTCTTGTTGATTTGGGAAGATTCCACAATCTGCAAAGAGGTATTTCCTTCGGCATCCAGCACCCAGAACGGGCCGCCGCCGGGTTCGCCTTCGTTTTTCACCATGCCGCACACGCGCATGGGTCGATTGAGTTTGTCAAACAAAGCCTCCGGAGAAAAGTCATCATCCATGGAAATCATCAGTTCCGACTCGGCGAAATCAAGGATTTCGCAAAGCATCATTTCATCCACCTCATTTTGTTCCAAAGCTTTCAAATATTGGAAAGTTCTGGACTGCAGCTGCAGGAGGTAGGCGGCTAACGCCTTCTTATAGGTAACGGTGGGAGCCACACGGTCCTCGGTGATCACATTGTCAATATTTTTCACAAAGACCAAGTCGGCATCCATTTTATTCAAATTATGGATGAGGGCGCCATGACCGGCAGGGCGGAAAAGCAGATGTCCGTTTTCATCGCGGAAGGGGGTATTGTCCAATTCGGCGGCCAGCGTATCGGTGGCGGGATCCTGCACGGAGAAATCGATATGATAGTGCACCCCATACTGTTGTTCGTAGGCAGGAACAACCTTTACAAGAAGGTCTTCAAAACCTTTTTGATGCTGGGGAGAGACGGTGAAGTGGAGATGGCACTCATGATTATTCTGAGCATACAGAGCGGCTTCCACCAGGTGTTCTTCCAAAGAAGTGCGAATTTTATCCTCATAACGATGGAACATCAGGAGGCCTTTAGGCTGATTGCCGTAATTGAGTCCCTGTGGTTCAAGGATATAGCGAATGGCCAGTTGATAGTCGCCATTGGCAATAACGTCGGACAGCAGCAGACCGTCACGAGCCATCACCTGATTCAGGGCATCATAGAAAGGATAGTTGGGGAGGCGTCGCAGGAAATCCAGCGCCTTATTCCGCGCCTCTTGGGAATCCTCGGAAAGATATGTATAGAGTTCCTTGAACATTCGGGAAGCTGCGCCAGAGGCGGGCACGAACTTCACCACGCGTTTATCGGCCAGCATATCCGCATAGTCGGCCACCAATTCCTCCACCAGGTCATCCTCCAATTGCAGGATGCCGTCGCCCGGTGTGGCGGCGCGATCGAGGTTCGCAAAATCAAAGCCCTGCGCAAAGCAGTCCATTTGGGCGGCAACAGCTTGAGGATCGCTGCCGCGCTGTTTCATAAAGTCAATGTCCTGTTGGGAAAAGTCTATCATATCCGTAGAATTAAAAAACGGGCAAATTTACGAAAAAAAGACATTGTGCAACTTCAGAGGGGGAAAATAAAAAAACCTCCGAAAAATCGGAGGTCTAAGTGGTAGCGAGTAGGAGATTCGAACTCCTGATCTTCAGGATGAAAACCTGACGTCCTGGGCCTCTAGACGAACTCGCCATCAAGTGTCGTTTTTGACGCTGCAAAAATACACTTTTTTTTATTCGCTCAACACGCAAGTTGAAAAAAAATTTTTTTACTCTTCTTTATCTTGTTCAAACCTGAATCCCAGACGTTTACCAGTCTTAAGAAGCATATTCTGGTCCTCAATCTGGAGCATATCGTTCACCGTAATGATCTTAGTTTCCTCATAATCTGGTACCAAAAGGTCGAAATTGATGGTATAGGAAATGGCAGAAGAAAGGATTTGTTCAACGGCTTCCTTGGAGATTTTGTTGCTGCTGAAGTTATTTAGCACTTGGGCCAACTCGCGTTTCCCTTCAATATAGTAATGGCCTTCCTTATTGATTAGAATACGACCGATCATATAGCCGAGGTCGTTGATACGGTTGTATTTGAAGGAATCGCCGAGGAAGTTGAAAATCTGGATCATGCCGCAGTAGGAACGGGTTTTGTCTTCCTTAATGTAATTGGAGCGCATCACCTCATGATCTCTGGAGAACTCGAAGATGTTGCTGTGCATGAGGAAGACGAGCACATCGCCGGCAAACTTTATTTGGAACTGATATTGATTCTTATTGGTATAGAGGACGGGGATATCTTCGTGGTCGTCCGCATAGGTGTTACGATAGTAGTCTTCAAAGCCGCGAGCGCACTCCTTAAACATCTGAAGGGCCTCCAACGTGACAGAAAAGATATTCTGTTTCAGTTCACCTTTGGAAATCAATAAATTGCATAATGTGTCATTCATATTTCAAGTGTTATTAAAATGCGGCAAAGATACAAAATCAAAGGGTACTTTTGTTCATAATTTTATATATTTTTGTTTTTTGTTATTAACAATAAAATGTTATTTTTGCCGCCCTATTATTAGCAAGTAATAGTTAAACACTTTTTTATACAATTCATTAATTTATTAACCAAAAACTCAAAAAAATGAAAAAGATCTTCACGATCCTCATGGCGCTCGTTGCCATGACATTCTGTGCAAAAGCACAGTACCTTCTGCAAGAAGGTTTTGAAGGTGGCTCCCTTCCTACGGGTTGGGTTACCTACGACCAAGATGGTGATGGTTTCGGCTGGACGCTTGAAACCTGCGAAGCAACTCCTCACATGACTCCTCATGTTGGTAATGGTTGTATGTATTCTGAATCATACAGCAATGACGGTGCAGGCGCTCTTACCCCGAACAACTGGTTGGTGACTCCTGCCATCACTATCCCTGCTGACGCGGCTGCATCCCTTACTTTCTGGGAAGCAGGACAAGATGCAAGTTGGTGCGCTGAACATTTCGAAGTTTATGTCTCCACTACAGGCAACACAGTTGCAAATTTCACAGGCAACCCTGTCTTAGAAGGCATCGCTACCGATTCTTATGTTCAACACACTATTGATCTTTCTGCTTATGCAGGTCAAACTATCTATATTGCTTTCGTTCACAATGAAGTAACTGACCAATTCGTCTTCTTGTTGGACGATGTTGAAGTTCTTGCTATTTCAGGTGAAACTATCAATGCTGCCGCTTCTTTGGATTTCGGTTCTATCAACATTACCAGTCCTGCAGCGTTGACCACACAAGTTACTGGTTTCAACCTCACCAGTGCTATCTCCGCTACTACCGCCGCTCCTTTCGCAGTTTCCACGAATGGTACAACATGGAACACCACGGCTTCTATTCCTGCTAATGGTGGCACGCTCTATGTACAATATGCTCCTACCGCTGCCGGCACCGACAATGGTACTGTAGACCTTACCAGCGGTTCTGCAAGCGCTTCTATCGCTTTGACAGGTTCTGCTTTCGATTGCGGTATTGCAACTATTCCTTATTTCACGGATTTCACCAGCTCCCTCAACGATTGCTGGACCATCATCGATGCTAATGGTGATGGCGATGGAGTTCAGGGTCAATTCTATATTGATCCAACCTATGCAATTGCAGAATATATGTATAGCTCTGTCGAAGATGCTGACGACTGGTTGATTTCTCCTACCTTCACTTTCACGGGCAGCGAAGTGGCTTCTTTCGACTATATGGTTTCTTCTTCTTATCCTGAAACTTTCCAAGTTTTCGCTTTGGGTACAGATACCGTCGCTCTTACTTCTGTGATTACAACTAGCGCTTCTGCAACTCAAAACCTCGACTTGACTTCTTTGTCTGGAAATTACCAAATCGGTATTCACTGTACTTCTGAAGCTGATGAATACTACTTGGATATTACCAACTTCTCTGTTGAGGCTGTTAGCGGAGAAGGTTCTCTCACCGTTGTGGGCGACACTATGGATTTCAGAGTTGTTCCTATGGGCGCAACCTCCAACACGCAAGCATTCGTCATCAACACCGCAAACTTCACTGAAGATGTCACCATTTCCACCGTTGCTCCTTTTGAAGTTTCTCTTGATGGCACCACTTTCGATGCTACCGTAACAATTCCTGCTCCAACCGTTATGTTCACATCAGACACCGTATATGCAAGATTTGCTCCTACGACCGTGGGTACTTTCAACGAAGAAATCACCATTTCCTCTGCCACCACCAACAACACTATCGTTGTTATGGGTGAATCCGTAGATTGCTCTGAAGGTATTTCTACTTTCCCCTACGTTTACGATTTCAACACCGGCACCTATCCTCCTACTTGCTGGACTGTAAACAATGAAGAAAACTTTGACGTGGTTGAATTCAATGACGCTGAACACGCTCAGGCTCTTATCGTTCTGGATCTTGACAGGCTCGTTACTCCTGAAATCCACAGCGAAAATCCTTTGATACTCAGCTTTGAACATTTATCCTACGCTGCTGCCACGGGCGAAACTCCTTCCGCTTCCACTTTCCACGTGGGTTATTCTTCCACCAACACCGATGCTGACAGCTTCACCTGGTTGGCTGACGCCAATGTTTCCCTTAACGGTATTGGAACTTATACCACGCCTATCCCTGCTGGTACAAAATATATCTCTATTGACCTTGTTTCCCTTGGTTCCTACTTGTTCTACGGTTTATTCGAAGTTCCCGACTATGTCATTTATGACAACTTCACTTTGACCGAACTCACAGAACCGACTATGCTCGTCAACGATGAAACAATGGATTTCGGTAACGTCGTCTATGGCAACACCGCTGTTAAGAGCACTACTATTACTACTGCTCTCCTTACCAGCCCTATCGCCGTTAATGCTCCTGCAAACTTCGAAGTTTCTGCTGACGGCAACACCTATGCTGCTACGGCTACCATTCCTGCAGAAGGCGGCAACCTCTATGTTAAATACAATCCTACAGCTGTTGGTTCCCACTCTGGCAACGTTACTTTGACCAGCGGTTCTCTCACGGCTAACATTGCCGTTTCCGGTAATGCTGTTGATTGCTCTGCTCCAGCCGAACTTCCATTCGTTGAAGATTTCGAAAGCGAACTCTCTGCTTGCTGGTTGAACCTCGATAACGATGGCGACAGTTTCTCTTGGTACAGCACTCTTGGCTCAACATTGGAAGCTCACTCTGGCAACGGAACTTATGCTTCCGCTTCCTTTGACAACCCAACCACTTCAGCCCTGTATCCTGACAACTGGTTGATTTCTCCTCAAATCGTCATTCCTGCTGAAGGCGCTACCATCACTTGGTTCGTTGCTGCTCAAGATGGCAACTATCCGGAAGATCACTATGAATTGATGATTTCCAACGGCGGCGCAGAAGTTGCTGACTTCACTTCTGTTTTTGACGAAGTGCTCACCACTAACGCATGGAGCGAACGCAATGTTGACTTATCCAACTATGCTGGTCAGACCATTCGTTTCGCATTCGTTCACGACAATTGTACTGATGCCTTCGTCATGAAGATTGATGACATCACCGTAGCCGCTGACGTTAATGTTGACGAATATACCAGCCACGTTTCCGTTTATCCTAACCCTGCACAAAGCACGATCACCATCAGCGCCAGCGAAACTATTGACAACATCCAAGTCGTCAACTTGGCTGGCCAATGTGTATATACTATGAATGCTAACGACAGCCACCTCCAAATGAACGTAAAC
>JAZRYC010000145.1:0-4810 GCA_045600525.1 Bacteroidales bacterium | reverse complement strand
GTAGGGGTTGTAGGGGCATTTGGCCGGCTGTGAATAGATGTTTTCGGGATCTTTGATGAAAGCGCGGCAGTCGGTGCACATATAGCGGAACTCGCAGTCCTTGCACACATCAATCTGGTCCTTGCAGATGGTCCAGCAGTCCTTGAAGCCCGGCTTTTCGATGGCATCTTTCAGGGTGGTGGTGCGGATATTGCCGTAGGTCTTCTTCATTGCGGGGCAGTTGCGGATGTCGCCGTTGGCATCGATGCAGATTTTTCGATTGAGGCAGGTGTTGTGGTGCTGGGCCTCGGTGAAATGGTTTGTCTCAACCACAAAATAGTCTTTCGAGACGCAACCGCAATTTTGGGGTTCCAGTGTTTTGGAACTATGGAAGACCAGCAGACAGATGTTGCCCATTTTGGGCACGATTCTGTCGTACGGAGCCGAAAAGACTTCCACTTTTGCCAGTTTCCAACACATGTCAAACAGAGGTTCATAGTTCTGTTCCGCGCTCGCATCAAACCGGAAAGCAAGTTGAATGGTGTTAAAATCCAGTTCCTGACATACAGACAGTAATTCTTTCACCCTTTCCATGTTGATGTCGTTGAAGAAACGGAGTTGCAGATGGTAGCAGTTGATTTCCGACAGACGGTGCAATACAGTCTCAATATCGTAGTCGGAGTTTTCATTCCAGTCAACGATGGCGTTGCTGCAGAGTGACGGGAAGTCCCAGTCTAAAGGGAACTTCGGAAACAGTCGGCACTCATCTGCGTCCAACTCGAAAATGAGTTCGTTCCTGTCCATATAGTCGTAATAGCTTTCCAGTGCTTCGCGGTTCTCTTCTCCGAAATGGCGCACGACATCCTTCCATGGACGATTGAAGCCGTAGTCAAGCACTTTCACCAAGTCGTTCGGAATGTAGAATGACTGATGGCGGTTCAGGTCGGCGATGAGCGAGCGTTGCCAGCCCCTGACCGGGATGCACGGCGAAAAGAGTCTGTATGTTTTGTCTTCCTGCATTTTCACAAGCGTGATATGTTTTTGTAAAAGGTTATTATCTGGCTTTCGCTGTTCTGTATTTTTGGCATCATTCCCTTCCTAATCGCCAATTCCGTGGGCTGGTTGTCTGATGTCTCCTGTTTTTCCAGATGGGTATAGGTATAGGGGAGCCAATGGCGGTATTCCGCCGGTATGAGTTTTTTTGTTTTCATTTTGCAAGATATTGGGCGATGTCATTTTCGATGTGGTAATTGCAGATTTCACTTACGAAGTTGAACTGTCCGACCGGGTTGACCTCCAGAAAATAGTAGTCGTTGTCCTTGTCAACGATGATGTCGATGGAGCCGCTCTCCAGTTTGAGGTTCTTCATCAGTCGGCGTATTTTCCCTGCCTTTTCCGCCGGGAGTTTGAACGGGACCATTCGGTTGGGATGTTTCCCGTTGACATCCACTTGTCTGAAATCCAGTTCGCTTTCCTTGTCCATTTGCGAGAAGATGGCCATCGTGTAGATTTTTCCCATAAAGAAGAAGATGCGCAGTTCGTATTTCTTCTTGATCTCCTTTTGGAACAGGGAGTACCAATGACCCTTGGGGCAGATGGAATCATTGTCCACGCGCACCGTTTTTCCGGTGAATGCATAGTTGTCATCGGTTTTGATACCCATCATGTCCTGAATGCTTTTTGAGATGCAGCCGCCTTCTTTGGCCACGAACTGCCGCAATTCTTCCGCTTGAACAGCCAACAGCGTTGGTGGCACGAGCAGTCCGACCTTTTGGGCCTCTCTCAGGGCAATCAGTTTGTTGTAGTTGTAATTGTCCGGGTGGTTGATTGAAACGCCCTTGCCCAGATGGTAGTACAGAAAGCGTTCAAGTGTCTTTCCCTCATTGGTGAGGTGTTCTTTTATGGACTTATTCGTTTCCTGGACCAAGGTCGGGATGTCGTCAATGTAGCGAAACAGGAAGTATCCGCGTCGGAACCAGGTCTTTTGGAGCTTGGAAAGGTCGTATTTACAACCTTTCTTATATAGATGGACATTCGCGGATGAATTCTCGAAGTCTATTCCAACCAGTGGGTTGACTCCGTTTTCTTCATTGAGCCGGAGGAACGGCACATTCCAATGGTGTAGCCACTGACATACCAAGTCTGTAGCCTTGTCTGACGACTCGCCCAGAATCATTATCGTCGGTGTTTCCATTTTGTTGGTTTAATGTTTTACGGGTTCGGCATCCATCACCAATCGAATACCAGCGCCTTGGTTCGTTTTTACCGTTGGAATTTCCCCTCTACGCGTATCTAGTTCGCAAGTGCGATTGGGATATACCCCCCAGCTGCCGCCACGAAGTACTTTCAGATGGCCATCCGACGGCCCGGTGGGATTAACATACAGCGTGTCAGGTTGATAATAGTAGGAAGAGAACCAATCGCTGCACCACTCCTCCACATTCCCGCTCATATCATATAGTCCGAAAGCGTTCGGGCGCAACTTTCCGACGGGGTGTGTCTGCTGTCCTCCATTATCCCATGCCCATGCCAATTCTTCAAAATTGTCGCCTCCGCTGAAGCGGTCGTTGTATTGCTTGGCGCGTGCGGCATACTCCCATTCCGCTTCCGTAGGCAGACGGAAATGTCGGCCCATGAGCGAACTCAATGAATCCACAAATTCTTGCGCGTCATACCAAGAAAGACGTTCCGCCGGGTGAACTTTGTAATCGAAATCGACATGCCCTAACTCAGGAGTGTTGGTCTTGTTGTACCACGACGGATTCTTGTGCATTATGGTTTCATAGAGCAACTGCGTAACCTCGAATTTTGCTATATAGTAGTCGGAGAGAACGATAGTGTCGGTTCCGTTGTATGCGCCCTTCGAGACTACGGGTTTCAGGTAGCAGCCGAGGATTTTGCAGGTGTCGCCATAGAAATTTTTCCGCACGAAGGTGTCGGCGGGGATGTAAACCATATCGATTTTCACCTCGTCGCTGATTTCGATGGTAACCACTTTGTTCTTCTGCGCAAAAGCAGGCAACAACAAAGTGATTGTCAATAGGATAAGAATTGTATGTTTCATCATTCACTTACTTTTGAACCTCTTTCAAAATACATTCTGTGGAAGTCGCCGGCTGCGTGTTCGGCATCAATTTCTTGTTTCAACTTGGCGGCTTCGGCAGAATCGTCCTCTTCATCGCCAAAAATTCTGCTCTGCCTGCTTCCTGTGATGCAATAGATATTATGCTCGCACTCCCACTCGCACTTTTTCACGGCATCCTGCCACGTTTCTGATAGTCCTAACTTCATCCTGTTTTTGTTTATTTGTTTGAGATTTTCGGGTTGTACAATAAACAATGTGTTTCCAATGTAGAAAATATTGTCAAGACCACTTCCATACTGATGATTTTTACCCGGATGAATATCTTCCCACGATGCTTCGTATCCCATATAATTCTTGGCAGGAAAAATCCCTGCCATAACTTTTTTGCACAACAGAGGTTGCAAATCGTAGTGACCCGTCTGCACGGCGTGCAGCAGTACAACACCAAACATGCCCATATAGTAAAATCCCGCCACATATTCATTGAAGTCGGCATATTCGCGATAGAATTGCTTCACAAGTTTTCTGTTCTCATCATCCAATGCGAACTGTTCCGGTGAGCGCCCCATCCCTTGTTTTCTATATCGCTGGTCGCGTTCAATAAGGTTTTCCAAAATCGTATCAAATTCCGTGTGATAGGTTTTGGGTGTGTTTTCTTCCATGAATAGCAGTTGTTTGTAAGTGGCCGAATCAAACTTCTGCGTCATATATTGATAAGAATCGGCCAAACCTCCGTCGCCCAATTCAACACGCAGTTTGGCAATCTGCATAATTCTGTCGTTGTCTTGCGTTTGAATAGCCACCCAAAAAGCGGTGCGCATTTCGCTTGCCAGCGGTTTCTTGATACTGAATGCTTGGGTGTAGAGAGAATCTGCTGCCATTAAGTTGCCATCGCAAATTGCCAGCTCCGCCTGGTTAATCAGGTGGTTGTACTGCCTAACATCCTTCTTCGGCTGGGCATAAAGTGTATGAATGAAAATAGTGAAGACAATAAAAATGATAAGATTTTTTGTTTTCATTGCAAATGGTTTAATATTAGGGGTGGATTCCACCCCTAACAGATCAAGAATTATTTGTTATCAGCGAGTTGCTGTGCCAGCCATCGTTCACATGCAGCGACATCGGTTGTCCCTGTTGCGCCAACAAGCTGATATTCATCTTTCCCAGTTCTATAATCGTCACCATTTGTACGGGTTACTTGTGCATCTGATGAATATTTTCCTGAAGGGCCAGTAACATTACCATAAATTCGTCCGCCGACCAGTTTCCCCATTTTTTCGGGTGTCAAAGAATATTTTGAATTGTTTAATGATTCGAGTTTCATTTTTCTATAATTTTAAGTTTACAAAAAATCCACCTAACGCGGGGGCACGCGGTTTTCACCACCGTGCATTCGGCTCGCTCCGCAATGAAAAAAGTAGTATTTTTGCATCGCAGTTTTCTGCGCCGCCGCAAGCAAGCTTTGCGGCGTGCCTGGGTGCCTGTGAGCAGGGAACATCGTTTACGAAATTGCATAATCCGAATGCGATGCCCCTGCGGGAGGCACCTTTTTAGTGAATAACGAATAATGAATAACGAATAGTTGATATGTATGCAGTTATTCACTATTCACTATTCACTGTTCACTATTCATTTCTCCGCTACCGGCATAACGCGCACCATAGCGGAGCGCTACGCAAGGAAGTTGTTCTTGCCCAACCGTTGCAGGTCGGAAACGTCTGTTTGAGGATTAACCGTCTGTTTCAT
>JAZRYC010000144.1:0-4724 GCA_045600525.1 Bacteroidales bacterium | reverse complement strand
ATGGGTTGGCGTTCTGCCGCCAACTTCACCCTGGCCGCCCTGCAAGAGATCACAGATATCTGCCGCGAGCACAACGTCAAGTCGTACCTCACCGTTAACACCATCGTTTACAATGACGAGATTGCCAAGGCACACGAACTGTTAGACAAAGCCAAGCAGTGCAACGTCACGGCCATCATCGCATCCGATATGGCGGTGATTCAGTACGCACGCGAAATAGGCTTGGAAATCCATCTCTCTACGCAGTGCAACGTCACCAACGTGGAAGCCGTGCGCTACTACGCGCAGTTCGCCGACGTTGTGGTGCTAGGCCGCGAATGCAACCTGCGCCAAGTGGCTGACATCTGCAGTACCATCCGCGAACAGAACATCACAGGGCCGAGGGGCGAACTGGTGAAAATCGAGATGTTCATTCACGGCGCCCTCTGCATGGCAGTGTCTGGAAAATGCTACCTCAGCCTGGACAACTTCAACTACCCGGCCAACCGTGGCGCCTGCATCCAACCCTGCCGCCGCGCCTACAAAGTCCAAGATGCCGAGAACGAAGTCGAACTCTTAGTTGACAACAAATACATAATGTCTCCAAAAGACCTCTGCACCATCGGTTTTTTGGACAAAATCATCAAAGCGGGCGTTTCCATCCTCAAAATCGAAGGCCGCGGCCGCTCTGCCGAATACGTGAAAATCGTGACCCAATGTTATCACGAAGCACTGCACGCCATTGAAGACGGCACCTTCAGCAAAGAGAAAACCGAACAGTGGATGACCCGCTTGCGCAGTGTCTATAACCGCGACTTCTGGGACGGCTACTACCTGGGCCGCACTATGGGCGAATGGTCCGAACGCTACGGCTCTCAGGCCACGCGCATCAAACAGCACGTCGGCACTATTACCAACTACTTCAGCAACATCTCAGTAGCAGAAATCCGTATGGAAGAAGAGGAACTCTCCGTGAACGAAGACATCCTCATCATCGGACCGACAACCGGCGTGTATGAAGACACCGTCTCTGAAATCCGCGTTGACCTCAAGCCTGTGCAGAACGTTTCCAAAGGCGTCTTCTGCTCCATTCCTGTCAAAAGCTTAGTACGCCGCGGCGACCAAGTCTACAAATGGAAGATGGTAAAAGACGAATTTTAAGACGTCAATGTCTATTGACAAAGTAGAGAAGTAGAGAAGTAGAGAAGTAGAGAGGTAGAGGGAAAACTCCCAATGGCTAATAGCCAATGGCCGACCTATTCAATGTCAAAGTACTATTTCTTATAGATTTTCAATTTAGCATCTTCGCGAATCATATCCGACTTGAGATGGTTCCACTGCTTGATTTGATTTACAGTGACGTGATATTTACGGGCAATGGTAGAAAGGGTTTCGCCTTGTTTGATTTTATGGTAAATGAGTTGGGGTTGTGTTGCGGGAGCCGGAGATTCTGCAGGTTTGGCCGTAGGAGCATTTGTCAGGGCAACCGCACTTGTTGTGACCGTTCCATTTCCTGAAACCATAATGGTCAGATTGTCACCCTCGTGAATCCTATCGGAGGTCAACTGGTTCCATTGCTTGATTTGCTCCACGGTGACATTGTATTTGCGAGAAATGGAATAAAGCGATTCGCCGTGCTCGATTTTGTGCGTGACAGACTGAGCAGCTGCCGGATTTTCTGACGAAACCGTATTCTCCGTTGATGTTGTAGCCGTTACAGATTCTTTAACAGACGTGGGTTCTGTTTGGGCCGTGGGCGTCGCCGTAACTTTTTGCATAACTGTAATTTTCAGTTTGTCACCTTCGTGAATCATATCGGATTTAAGATGGTTCCATTTTTTTATCTGATCTACCGTTACGTGGTATTTTCGAGCAATAGCGGAAAGAGTCTCGCCGGGTTTTATTTTATGGGAGATGACCTTGGGCTGAGTTATGGTTTGCGGCTGAGCAACAGGTTTCGGAGCCGCTGTTGTCGTAGATTGCTGAGCAGTGCTCGGCTGGATAGTTTGGGTTGTCACCGTATCTTTCGCCACGGGTGTTGGCTGCACGGGAGCTTTGGACACGACAACAGGCTTATTCTTCTGCGGCACTTGGATTTTAAGTCGGGAGCCTTCGTGAATCATATCAGAGCGAAGATGGTTCCACTTCTTGATTTGCGCCACAGTGACATGATGCTTTTTAGCAATGGTAGAAAGAGTTTCTCCTTTTTTAACTTTGTGATAAGTGTACTTAGGCTGAGACAGTTCACTCACTTCGGAGTTGGTCACGGGCTTAGCAGAAACAGCGTCATTCGCAGAATTTTGCGGGTTGCCGGAAGCCACCGGCATAGTGATGTTGTCGAGTTCGGTTTTCTTGCTGCCCTCAATCATGAAGGCGCGTCCGTCACCATCGCAGTCAATGATGCGTCGCGCACCGGCGTAAGTTGATGAGTACCACTTGCTCGTAGAGTAATCCAGACGCACGCCCTTGCCATAAGTGGCGGAGTGTATGAACTGGAAGTTGTGTGCACTGTCCACGGCCACCACCATGCCCACATGGCCGATGTAGCCCTTGCCACGATACCAGAAAACGAGGTCGCCGCGGCGGATGTCGCTCTTCTCCACTTTCTCACCCATAAGGAACTGGTCGCGCGAACTGCGGCCCAATTTGATGTTGAACTGTCCAAAGGTGTAATACATAAAACCAGAGCAGTCGAATGAGCGAGGACCCGTGCCGCCCGCTTGGTAGGCACAACCCAACTTGGTCATGGAGAAGTCTATGATAGAATCTATTAGCGGACAACTTGTTTCCGTTTCCGCCTTTTTGTTTTTCT
Organism: Bacteroidales bacterium; assembly: GCA_045600525.1. Lineage (GTDB taxonomy): Bacteria > Bacteroidota > Bacteroidia > Bacteroidales > WCHB1-69 > F23-D06. The sequence continues at coordinate 1,933 of JAZRYC010000144.1, read as the reverse complement.
GATGTTTATTTCGTTGAGCGAAGACATTCTGCGAAAAAAGCAGCAAAATGGCCAACGCCAAAATATGTAAAGTCTGTTTTTTCATTGGGCGGCAAACGTACATAAAAAAATTGATTTTTTATGCCGGTTGAATATAAATGAAAAAATGTCAAGACCAATGTGTACTTTTGTAGGCAAAAAAGGTTGGGCGTTGTTCCACCCTAAGAATTTAATTATTAACGAGGTATGATCCTCAAAGACATTTAAAGCCTATGAAAAGAACATGTGGTCTTGACGTGCACAAAGATAGCATTTTTGTGTGTGTCCTCGATGAAAGCGAGAAAATTTATCAGAACAAGTTCGGAGTTCTTACTACGGAACTCGAGCAGATGGCCTCCATACTGTGCGAATACGGTGTGGAGGAAGTCTGCATGGAGAGCACCAGCATCTATTGGATTCCCGTGTGGAGGGTCCTGGAGCCGTATTTCGACCTCAAGTTGGTCAACCCCTACTTCATCAAACAGCTTCCCGGCAGGAAGAGCGATGTGAAGGATGCCGAATGGATAGCGACGTGCCTGCAGAAAGACCTGATTGCCGGCAGTTACGTGCCCGGGGAACTCATCCAGCAGCTCAGACAGTATGACCGAAGAGTCTTCGACCTGAACAAGGACATCGCCTACAGGCTGGTCAAGTTGGACAGCGCCCTCCAGCGGTGCAACATCCGCATCAGCAACTACGTCTCGTCAACTGACAGCAAGAGCTATCAGGAGGTCGTGCGCCTCATCTCCGAGGGGGTGACCGATGCCGAGCAGCTCGTCAGGGTTATCCACGGCAGGACGATAAACAGGTGCGGCAGGGACACCGTCCTCGGAGCGCTCACGGGAGTGGTGTCCGAGGTGGACTCCGATGTCATCCGCCAGCTCCGAGAGGAGGTGGAACTTGCGCAGAGACACAGGGACGAATGCGTCGCCAAGATGGAACAGATGTGCAGGGAGTGCTTCCCACAGCAGCTGGACAACCTGCTGACCATCCCCGGAGTTAAAACTCGTTCGGCAACAGCCATCATTGCGGAGCTGGGCACTGACATGTCATCATTCCAAGATGCCGCCCACCTCGTGTCTTGGTGCGGGCTGAAGCCCCGCAACGAAGAAAGCGCCGGCAAAATCAAGTCCAGAAGAATCACTCACGGAAACAAATATCTGAGGAAGACACTCATTGAATGCTCCTGGGCGGCTTCCAGGACGCAGGGGTGCTTCTTCAGCTCGTTCAGTTACAGGCAGACCGTCGTCAGAAGGAAAAACAAGATGAAGGTTCAGGTCGCCATCGCTCGGAAACTGCTCACCGCCGTTTGGTTCATCCTTCACGACAACGTCCCCTACAGGGACTTCATCACCGATATTGCCCCGGCGGCATAGCCGTCGCCAATATATACCGCATGGGGAAAGGCCATTATCTTTGTGGTGGTGCCGACCCCGTCTCGCAAACTGACTAATACCCCGTGCGGCTTAGGATGCCGGTTTGAGATTCGCAACTCGAAGAGGAAATTCTTTTATTTTATTGTTCCGCCCGTCACCTTGGGTGCTCGGTTGGGGTTCTCTTGCCTGATATTCTCGTTTTTGCCAATCTCCTCCGACTATTTCTTCTTTCTTGGTATGTATTTATAGAGGAAAGATAATATTATTTCTCCTTATTTTCATATACCACATTGATTTTTTTCCCAGACACACTTCTCGACTTAAGATTACGATTTATGAAAATTCAAACTCACACAATCCTACTTCTTTGTTGTCATAAGGCCTTAAAATATTTGAAATATTCTTTCTATTCATCGAACTATATTCCTTCTGCTTCCTCTCTTGTTTTTTATTATCTTCGCCGCCTCAACAAGCAAATCACATCAAAATGAAAAAGTTCTTAATATCAATACTTTGCATTTTATTATTCGTTCCAAATT
>JAZRYC010000143.1:0-2598 GCA_045600525.1 Bacteroidales bacterium | reverse complement strand
GTCCAAAAGGATGCTCAGCACAAATGTAGTCATGAGTGCCAAGGCCAATCCGGCGAACACAAATGTCCTAACCACAAATAAGGAGATTCATATTGTTTAGTCAATAAAAAAAGCATCTGTAGAATTTTCTACAGATGCTTTTTTATTTGTTCAGACGATTGTTATTTTTGCTCGCGGATTTTGCTCTCGCGATGCCAATCAACAGTCTTACCCAACGCGGAAAATCCAAGGTAGCCGCGCATGTGAAGCGTCTTTTTGTCTTCAGACATACGAATAAAGGTACTGAATGTGCCAGATTTTCCGGGGTATTTTAATTTGCCTTTTTCATATTCTTTTTTTTCGGCATTGTATTTAAGACCGGTCATGAAGACCAATTGAAGCTGATTTTTCTTTTTAGGGTTTTCTACCCAGACAACCTTTGCTTCGTAGGTTCCGTCAGCTGCTTTGTAAATTTGACATTGAGAACCTTCTTTGGAAAAAGGATCTACTGAATGGAAAATACCGCAAATATCGTCCGCCTTTTGGGCGAATAAAGTGGTTCCAAGTAAAACAATGAATAGGGTTAGGAAAGTCTTTTTCATAATAATGTATTTTACAGAAAATTATTCTTCGGGTGCAAATAATGGATCCCAAGCGGGAAGCATGATGGGTTTTTGATCAAAAAGTTTAAGAGTGGCGGCAGGAATATATTTAGATTCCACCACTAAGCGGAACATATATTCGTTGAACCATTCGTCCGTCATGATAAGAAAACCATTATGACCGTATTTGCTGCCCCAGCTGTTCTCAACCATCCATTTAAGAGGTTTCCCGTCTTTGTCAAGATCAACGGCGCAAAGCGTCATAGCGTGGGTGGAACCGCTTGCATAGGTGGCGATGCGTTGTTTCTTGTCCATGTTGAAAGTGGTACCGAACAGGGAACCATAATCAAAATTGTTGATGTCCATGTAGCCGGTTTCGCGGTCCAGAAACTTACCTACATCGCAGGAAAAGTACATGTTGGTACTGTCTTTGATGGAGGCAATGGCCATATCGGCAATTTCGTTCATGGGCAGATTCAGAAAACGCCAGTTTTGTCCGTCATATACGTGTCGATCATACTCGATTTCATAAACTTTGTAGTATTCTCGCGTCGGGTCGTTCATCACCATATAGTAGGTGCTGAAGTCTTCATTGGCAAATTTTTCGGCGAATGATTTCGGTGTGTATTTCTCGGTACTGACGATCTCACCCTTGGCATTGCGCTGCGTCCAGGTAAATTCGGCAGGCGGTTCTCCCAAAGTAAAGACGAGCATTCTGTAGATGGTTTGCAGCATTTCCATCTTTTTATCCTGTAGTTGCTTTTCTGTCACGCTCTTGTTATTGCACATAGTGCGAAGTTCTAAAGCGTCTTCACGAAGTTTTAACTTAATAAGAGAGGACATCTGGGAGGTGTGGTTGCTGCTATAGGTTTCAGGCATGGCGTCTTTCGGCATGATGCCGTATTTGGTGACTAGGTTGGCAATGCCAGTGAATTGACCTCCATCGCTGAGCGGATTTTGGAATAACCATTTCACGGTCTCGTCTTCCATAGATTTAGCTCGTGTGTCAAGGATGGATTGGAGAAAAAGGTTGGATTTTTCCAATTGGTCCCAGAAGAATGTGTAACATTGTGAGAATTGGAAGTCAGAGGGAAGGTCGTACTTCTTGATGGCTTTGGACCGTAGCACATTCATTCCGGTGAACATCCAGCAACGACCAGAGGATTCTTGATCGGTGATGGCCTTAGACGGCACTTGGTTGGAAAAGTGTGCGTCAAAAGCGGTGCTGTTGTCGTAGTTCTTTGCCAACTTGTTGATGTCGTTGGATACTACTGCGTTGCGGAGAGCCTTCTCAGCGCCGGTGGATTTGTAGGAACTCTGAAGCGCCTTGACCTGGTCTGAACTTAAACCGCCACCTTTTGTCAGGTTTTGTGCGCCTGCTAAAGACAGACAACCGACGGCTAAAGTGATAAGGAATAGTTTTTTCATATTGTTGATGTTTTATTAATTTTTCCAATAGGATTGGATACAGGGCGCAAAAATACTAAAATTGCTGAAAGCAGACGTGGCGAAATGATGGTTTGTATTTTGTGCGTTGAAATATATGGTGTATGTGTTTTTGAAGATGAAATATGTTATTTTTGCACCCGTCATTGAAGATATGAAGAATGAATAATGTTATATAAAACAACGCTATTATGAAAAAGAAAAATCTATGCTATCTCTTTGCTGTGGCTGCAGCCCTGTCATTTGTACTTTTCTCCTGCGATAAGCCGCCGGTTGATCCCACCCCAGATCCAGATCCAACCCCTGTTGTGGATCCAGTGGATACTTTGCCCGACGAACCTGTAATGGATGCCTCTGCTTTTGTGGGCACGTATGATCTTACTATTGATGTGGAGGAATGCTATATTGATGGCGAATATACGGCAAGTGGGGAACAGTATGTCGGTGTGATGACGATTTCGCCCACGGAGGAACCCTCTGTGGTGAAAATTTCAGCAAAAGTGACGATGGGAGGCGTGCCGAATGTGGAAATATATAAGACGACGGCTTTAATGACGCAGGACGGTGTCAT
>JAZRYC010000142.1:0-5745 GCA_045600525.1 Bacteroidales bacterium | reverse complement strand
AGAATCGAAGATAGTGCTGGCGGCAGGAAGAAATAGAACCTTGGCAGCGCTTCTCGAGGCGCTTTTTCTCCACTAAGAATAGGTTCGGTTGGTTGTAACTTCGGTAGCTGCCGTGAAGTCCAATGTCGAATCCTTCACTTTGAATGTGCTCAATGCAATGGAGAATGTTCTCGTCTGCAATGCTGTAGGTGCAGTCCTCCTCGCCGGGAAGTTGCGCTTTGAAGAAGAAAATGGGCGATAGATCATGAACGCGTGCCACCGATATCAATTCGTCAATAGCCAATATGTAGGGGTCTTGTGACGTGTCTGCGCGCCAATTTCGGTATTCCTGAAGCGATTTTCGTACGTTGCTCAGACTTCGGTTGATGAGAAGATCGCGCCCGAAAATAGACTTGAATGCCTGTGGAAGACTGTTGAATCGGTATAATAGGTCAATGTCGTGGGTGGGAATGAACCGGCTTCTGCGGGGCTGAATGTCAAAATCAGGCTTTAGGTACTCAAACACCCACTTCCGTAGAAGCATGGCATATTCATCCACCAACGGCAGTTCGATATGTTCGTATCTACAGGCCGTGCTGTACGAATAAAGGAATCGATTGTGAATATCGCGCGGAAGTCCGCGGTACTCCTCATCTCTCGAAAGCATGGCAAAACTTGGTGAAACCAAATCGTAGGGAACTGTTAAACACGTGGTTTGCAAAAGACTGTCCAGTATCATTCCTTTTGCTCCAAGCGGTTGAAAGACGGGAATGTCCAATTTTCCATCGGCGGAGCGAAGTGGGGTAGGCACGGCCTTTCCGCTGATAAACTGTTCGTATTCCTCATCGCTCATCATAACTGTCTCAATGTGGCAATTGTTCGGAAGTGTTACGCATAACCGGCCATCATTGATTTCAAAGGAGAAATCAATCCCGTTTTCCATAGGAAAGGCTATAGAGAAAAGGTGTTTCAAGGTATAGAGGATGGCGTTACGACTGAGCATGTTAAGATTGCGTTTTTCGGACGGCGAAAATAAGAAAAAAGTTCTAACATAGAGGACTCTTTCCTATATGACTACTACGAAATTTTGCGTATGTTTGCCGCCTCATAATAAAATTTGATATATGAAAAAACGTATACTGCTTTTTATCGCCTTCTGTCTTTGTTTGCCAACGCTGCTGCATGCTCAGAAGAAATACGAATACATAAGTTATTCGCATGATGCCATGAATGTCCGTATTTATACGTTGGACAATGGCTTAAAGGTCTATTTGTCTGTCTATCGCGACGCCCCGCGCATTCAGTGCCTCATTCCGGTTAGGGTGGGAAGTAAGAACGATCCTGCCGAAACCACCGGCCTGGCACACTACCTTGAACATCTGATGTTTAAGGGTACCCCGAATTTCGGAACGCAGAATTGGGAAGCAGAAGCTCCCTTGTTGGAACAGATTGAAAAACAGTTTGAAGTGTATAGACATACCCGAAACCAACAGGAGCGCGACAGTATTTATCATTTAATTGACAGCCTTTCGTATGTGGCGTCGGGATATGCCATCCCCAATGAGTATGATAAAATGATGAAATTCATCGGCTCTCAGGGTACGAATGCGGCTACGTCCAATGATTATACCGTTTATATAGAGGACATTCCTGCCAACCAATTGGAGAATTGGGCTATAATTCAGTCCGACCGCTTCTCCCATCCTATTTTCCGCATTTTCCATACGGAATTGGAAACGGTGTATGAGGAAAAGAACACGTCGTTGGCCAAGGACGGTAGAAAGGCTAACGAAGCTATGCTTAGTGCCCTGTATCCCAATCATCCCTATGGAAAACAAACTACGCTGGGACTTTGCGAACATCTGAAGAATCCATCTCTTACGAATATCAAGAATTTCTTTAATACCTATTACGTGCCCAACAATATGGCTGTTTGTCTGGCAGGTGATTTCGATTATGACGAAGCCATCGCCATCATTGACAAGTATTTTGGAAAACTGGAAAGAAAAGAACTTCCTCCTTTTATTGTCTCAAAAGAAAATCCGATCACCACGCCGCTGGAAAAAGAGGTCTCTGGCTATGAGTCGGAGTTCGTTACAGTGGCTTTTCGCTTGGATATGCCTGCCAATGCCCGCGAGTTGTATGTCGCCCGATTGTTGAATATGATCCTGTATAACGGTCGCTGCGGAATCCTTGATCTCAATCTCAGTCAGCAGCACCTCGTTTCAGATGCCTACTCCTACGTGAGCGCCTATTGCGATAATTCATCTTTGATGATGGGTGGTGAACCGAAGGAAGGACAAACTTTGGAAGAAGTTCGCGATTTGCTGCTGGCCCAACTGAATCATTTGCGACAGGGAGATTTTGATGAATCCCTGATTCAGGCGGCCCTCAATAATATAGAGGCACGTGAGATGAGGAAATTGCAGAGTAACCGCTCTCGAGCCAACGCCATGGCCAGTGCTTTTGAAAATAATGTGGATTGGTATTATGCGTCCCAGGAACTGGAATTGTATAGGAAAATCACGAAAGAGGATCTTGTGAAGTTCGCCAATAAATATTTGCTTGATGATAACTATGTGGTTGTCTATAAACGCCAGGGAAAACCCGAGGAAACCGATAAGGTGACGAAACCTGCGATTACAGCCATTCAGATGAATCGTGATGCCGAATCCGACTTCTTTAAGCAGATTAAGGCACGTGAAGTAAAACCTATTGAGCCAGTATTTGTTGATTTTCAACAATGTATTACGTTTGATAACTATAAAACAGTGCCTATCGACTATTTGCATAATGACGAAGACCAGACCTTTACGCTGAAGATGGTGTTCCCTGTCGGTGAGATGAACAACCTCCTCTTGCCCTATGCCGCACAATATTTGGAAGAACTTCGTACCGACAAGCTCTCTGTGGAGGATATCAAAACGCAGTTTTATGCCTTGGCTTGCAATTATAAAGTATCTGTCTCTGATGATGAGACTTATATCGTACTTTCGGGCATTGACGCCAGTCGTGACATGGCTTTCAAACTGATGATGAATGTGCTGCAAAACGCCCTTGAGGATACTTCGGCCCTCCAACACATGGTGGCGGATATTCTTTTGCAGAAGAAGAATGCCAAGTCTTCGCAAAATATGGTGATGAACTGCCTCCGCTCGTATGCCGAATATGGCCCTCAATTGGTGGATTACCAGCTTTCGGCCGAACAGTTGCAGCAAATGACGGGAAAGGAACTGCTTTCCGCCCTCCGTCAGTTGTTCTCCTATAAACCGGAAATTCTCTATTACGGATCGGGGACGCTCAAACAGCTGAAAAAAATGTTGGCCGCCAACTATAAACTTCCCAAGAAATTTGCCGAACCAGCTCCTGCCAAAAGATTTGATCGACTGCCGACGACAGAAAATGTGGTCTATTACGCACCTTATCCAGCCAGACAATCCCGCGTGATCACGTCTATGCGTGCCGATAAAATGGACCGTGCACTGATGCCGATGGCGAAAATGTATAACCAGTATTTCGGAGGTAGTATGAATGCCATTGTCTTTCAGGAAATGCGCGAAAAACGCTCCTTGGCCTATTCCGCGCAGTCAGCCTTCGTGATGCCTGAAGATAGCGCTAAATATATGTACAATTATTCTTATATCGCGACACAGAATGACAAGGTGGTGGATGCCTTGGTGGCCTTTGATTCACTGTTTAATGCTATGCCGGTATCTCAGTCTGCCTTTGAGTTGGCCAAAGAAGGCGCCAAGAACTCTGTCGCTGCCAATCGCATAACGAAAATGTCTATCCTTAACAATTATTTCAATAACCGTAAGATGGGCATTGATTATGACTATCGTAGGGATTTCTACAACCTTGTGGACGGCTTTACCATGAAGGATGTTCAGAATTTTAATGAGCGTTATCTACGAAACCGACCAAAGACATACATGATATTGGCAACCGAGGGAGAATTGGATTTGGATGGTATCGCCAAACAGTTTGGCCCCGTGAAACGCTTGTCGCTGGAAGATATATTTGGATACTAATTGAATTTACTTCCTTTACTATAACATATATTGAATCATCTGTCTATGAAGAAAACGGTATTTATTACGGGTGCCACCGGCGTGATGGGGTGGGCCGGCTTGCAGGAACTGCTTAAAACGGATCGGTACAATATTGTGGTGCTGGCCCGTCATAGTAAGAAGAATATTGAAAAATTGGCCCCCGTGCAGGATCGGGTGAAGATCCTGTGGGGCGACCTGATGAATTATGACGATGTGCTGGCCGGTGTCACGGGTGCCGACTATGTACTCCATGTGGGCGGTATGGTTTCGCCAGCTGCCGACTATTTTCCGGAGAAAACCCTGAAGGTGAACGTTACTTCTGCAGAATACGTGGTGCGCGCTATTCAGGCACAACCCAATGCCGATGACATTAAGGCTGTGTATATTGGCTCGGTGGCGCAGACCTCCGATCGCGGTCCGACGACCCGTTGGGGCCGCACGGGCGACCCTATTTGCGCCGGCGTGTTCGATAACTACGGCCTCAGCAAGATTATCTCAGAACGCGTGTTCGCGGAATCGGGACTTAAACACTGGGTGAGCCTGCGCCAGTCGGGTATCCTCTATCCCGGCATTCTCAAAAAATATGATCCCATTATGTTCCATGTTCCCATTATGGGCTGTATTGAGTGGGCCACGGTGGAGGACTCGGGGCGCCTGCTGGCAAATATTTGTGGCGATGATGTGCCTGAGGAATTTTGGAACAGATTCTACAATATCAGTAGCGGTCCCACTTACCGCATGACCAATTACGAATTTGAGTGTCGATTGCTGGAAGCCGTTCATTGTCCGCGCCCCGAGAAGATTTTCAATCCAGCGTGGTTCGTGCTGCGCAATTTCCATGGCCAGTTTTATTTGGATGCCGATGAGTTGGAGAAATACCTCCACTTTAGAGCCAATATTCCGGCGGATGAGTATTTTCATCAGATGAGTCAGAAACTGCCTGGATTTTTCAAGTTGGCCAAGATTGTTCCTCCCTTTATTATTAAGGCGGCGATGCGCCCAATGGCCTATAAAAAACAATATGGCACCCAGTGGTGGATTAGAAATCACGATGATGCCCATATCAGAGCCTATTATGGCGGCGAAGAGCAATGGAGAAATATTCCTCGGTGGAAAGATTGGAATCTGGAGGTGTCTAAGGATCCTCAGGATGCCTTTGTCATGAATCATGGCTATGATGAAGAAAAATCTTTGGAAGAACTTACTGTGGAGGATTTGCGGAAAGCAGCCGAGTTTAGGGGCGGAAGACTGTTGTCGGAAACGTATGACGGCAATTCCGAAAAGCCTCTGGAATGGTCCTGCCATGAAGGTCATCGTTTTATGATGACGCCAAAGTCGGTGTTGTGGGGTGGCCATTGGTGCCCGGAATGCCTTCCGCCAAAGTGGAATTACGATGAGCAGGCCACTCATAATCCTTTTCTTGCACAGGCGTGGCTGCCCAATCACGCGGGTGAGCACAATGTGTATTAATTGAGGAATATTGTTTTAGAATTATTATGTGTGCATGATATCCCTGTATGCCAATAAAAAAGCCCCTCGAATTTCGAGGGGCTTTTTGGTGTTCAACGATGTCGCTGATTAGCGGGCAATCGTGATTTTGGAAGTTGTGAAATTCATATACGCTTCACGGAGTTCGTTCGTCGCAAGGAGCATATATTCCTTTCTCGCTTCACCGATTTTTTGCACGAGTTGTTCCGTCGTAAGGTCTTTGACG
>JAZRYC010000141.1:0-4068 GCA_045600525.1 Bacteroidales bacterium | reverse complement strand
GAATCGCTGGGTCTGGGAATATGCTGGATGGGAACGATCACCTATAATGTGGATAAGTTTGTACAGGTCTTGGAATTACCCAAACACGTGATTCCCGTGGCATGCATATCCGTGGGCTATCCGGCAGAGAAACCCTCACTGACGCATAAATTGCCGATGGAGGCTTTGGTGCACCGCGAGGTCTATCAGGATTACGACAAAACACGCATCGACCACCTGTATGCGGAGAAGGAATCCTCTGAGGAAACGAAACAAATTCTTGCGGAAAACGAATTGCCGAATCTGGCACAGGTCTTTACACAAAAACGATATGTGAAGAAAGACAACGAATATTTTGCCGAAGTACTTAGAAAAACGTTGGAAGAACAAGGCTTTTAGACTGCTGGGTTATTTTCCAGCAGGTCTGAGGTTTTTCATGAATTCCTGATGCTGTTTTTGCAGGGTTCCCGGACGAATGGATTCCACTTTTAGGAACAGTTGAATCTTTTCCCGAGAACTCATACATACTTTCTTTTCGTTGGACGCCCACCATTTGTAGAATTTGACGGGCTCGAAGTCGTACATGCTTTTTGCGGGAACCTGTTGTATGTGGCCGGGAAAGTCAATGAGAATGTCTAATCGAACGGTCTTTCGATAGTAGTCGATGTCGTTTGCCCGAAGATTGCGCATGAGAATGCGGTAGCTGTCTCGTGCCAGCAGAAAGTCTTTTTCCAACAGGGCTTTGTGGAGTTCTACAGGGTTGTTGCAGATCCAGTCGTTTAATGACTGGGTGCGTGGTTGCCCATTGATGTCCAACGTCAAATGGTCTTTGTGGGAATAGGTTTCCCCCTGTTTGGGGTAGTTTAGTTCAGGTTCTCCAGACTCTTCAGCCAAGGCTGCTTCTGTCTCCAAAGTTTGAATGAGTTCTTCTTCCGAACGTGCATTAGGGATAGTAATGGAGTTTTCTGGGTCCGCTTTCTGCAACTTCTTCGCCATAATGTTGAATTGAATGTGTTGAGGATTAGAAAATTGTAGCAAAATGAAAATCCCTACAGGGACGATGCCAAAGGTCGTGAAGTTTTATTGCCCTGGAACGCTTTTGCTCATTTTTTCCCACCAATGAAATGTGAATAATGACGACTGCTTTCAAACCTTGCAGTGCGACTCTGTATTTGCATTTTTTTCTTATGTTTGCCGTTCAAATTTTAATGACATGAAAAAGACTAATCTTACCCACTTTCTGTGTGTACTCACTCTGATTTCAATGATTTTGCTGATGTCTTCCTGTGTGAAGAAAAGTCTCATTACCTCGCTTTCCAAGGTCGCGCCTGCCGATATTGAAACGGAAACCATCAACAGACATGATTCTATCTCTGTGAATGGGGTGTCAATCGGTTCTTCTATTTCGGCGGATTTTCCAAAGGATGGCTGTTTCCTGGCTGTCAACAGCATTCAGGAATGGATTTCCGAAATGCTGGACGGCACCTATTCCGGCAAGGTGAGTGATGGTAAGAAGATGCTGAATTTCTACGTGCAAGACAAAGTCGATTTCTGTAAGCAGTTTTTGCAAGATGCGCCTGCTGGAATGGCGTTCGATTATGATGTGAAGATTAGCAAGGAGTACGAGACAGAAACGCTTGTGACTTATCAATGCACCCAAGAGACCTACTTGGGCGGGGCTCACGGCTCTCATTATACGGCAGCCCAAACTTTCCGCAAGCTGGATGGCCGTCGTATGGATTGGAACATCTTTCAGTCTAATCGTTTGGATGATGTGCGCGAACTGGTGTCCCATGCTGTCCAGAGAGAATTTTTCAATATGGATGACAAAGAATTCCAAGAATTGAAAGAGGATTTTATGAACGGCTATTTTCCACTTCCTCAAACTATGCCGGTCTTTTTCGAAAAAGGCGTTCTGTTCCAATATCAAGAGTATGAAATAGCCCCGTACGCGGCGGGCGCGCCAAATTGCATTATTCCATACGCTGTCTTAGACACGCTGTTCTCCAATACCGGAAGAGCCCTGTTCAGCGGCAAATCCATCGCGGATGCCTTTATCCGTTAGTTGTTAGTCATTCCTCCTCTACACCTATACATTTAAACCTTAACCATTGCTCTTAAGTATGGTATTTGATTTCCCGAGTGTTTACCTGAAACTTGAAACTATTTAATCATTATGAAATCATCTCGCACCCTTAGTTTTATCGTAATAACGCTTATTTACATAGCGGCCTTTTTTGTGGGTTGGGCAACGTACCAATGTCCCTGTGTGGCGTCGTGGCACGTGTTGTGGCGACTTTTTCTGGCCGATGTGGTTGCAACGGTCTTTGTTTGGATTTTCGGACTGATATTCAAAAACGTGTCTGTCTATGATCCCTTCTGGAGTGTGGCGCCGCCGGTGATGATGACAGCCTACGCCTGCCAGTTGGGCACGTGGTCAGGATCGACGGTGCTGTTGCTGATCGCCGTCTGGTGGTGGGGCATTCGCCTGACGGGCAACTGGGCCTACACCTTCCGCAACCTCAATTCCGAGGATTGGCGCTATACCAAGTACAGAACGGAAAAGAGTCCCTTCGTCTTCCAAATCATCAACTTCGCCGGACTGAATATGGTGCCGACGATTGTGGTGTTTATGGCGATGGTTCCCGGCTTCAAAATTATAGAATACGCTCTGCCCGCAAATGCCCTTACGACTTTGGCTTGTTTGCTTTGCATCGGTGCTGCCACGCTGCAACTGGTTGCCGACCATCAGATTCACCAGTTCATTCGCGAGAAGAAGGGCCGCGTCTGCAATGTGGGCTTGTGGAAGCACGGCCGCCATCCGAATTACTTTGGCGAGATTACGATGTGGTGGGGCGTCTATCTGATGTTCATCTCTGTAACGCCGAATATCGCGCACGACTGGCTTTGGCTCATCGGCGCGGTGATGAACACGCTGCTGTTCTGCTTCATCAGCATCCCGCTGATGGAAGGCCGACAGCTGAAGAACAAACCGGAGTACGCGGAGTACAAAAAGCATACGAGAAGGTTTGTGTAAATTCTTTAGCCGACTAGATACTTGAACGAACGATTGTAGGGACGCGATTCATCGCGTCCGCCGTGACAGTTCCTGACATTATTCCAATTATTCTCATTATTCTAATTGGTGAAGGCTCGCCGCAGGTGTTCTCGCGTGTCGTTTTCTTTTGTACTTTTGCGACTTAAAAAAACGAGACTATGACGAAATTTTTACACATCCTCTCCATATCCTTGATTTTTGCGGCGGCGCTCTGCTGCTGCGGTTGCAAAATCGATAATATTGAAAGCTGTGAGAATGTGCGGTTCCTCATCTCCAAGTCGGGATGCACGACCAATGACTGGCAGTTCCAATACAATGGCAAGTGGTACCCAGCCACCGTGCCCGGCAACGTTCACGATGACCTGCTCCAAAACGGCCTGATTTCCGACCCGCACTTCGGCACGAACGAGGATTCTGTGCAATGGGTCTCCGACAGCACCTGGACGTACCGACTCTTCTTTGACAAAGTGTGTCTGTCAGAACGCGATTTCGGGCATCACCAGTTGGTGTTCCAAGGGTTGGATACATACGCGGAGGTCTATCTCAATGGCGAGCGCCTTACAAGTGTGGATGGCGTCGAAATGCCCAACAATATGTTTCGCGAGTGGGCTTTTGATGTGGAGGATAAACTGAAAGAGAAAGATAACGAGCTGATTGTGAAATTTCTGCCGACAGCACCCTTCGACAGCCTTGGCAAGTCAAAGGTGCCCTTCCAGATGCCAGATACGCGCGTGTTTACCCGTAAGGCGCAGTACGAGTCCGGCTGGGATTGGGGCCCGAAACTCAATACCTGCGGCATTTGGAAGGCCGTTTATCTCCGCAGCTGGAAGTATTTCAAGAAAAACAATCTCTATGTGTATGACACCAAGCCGACTCTCGACACGAACGGCGTGTGGGAGTGTATGGTGGAACTGGACGTTGAGGCAGAGAAGAAAATGAGGGTGGATGTCTGCATAACGGCGGTGCCGCCTGCAGTGGATTCTTTGGATAGTACGAATCTGTTAGGACAGAAAAACATCCGGGTTGTGCAG
>JAZRYC010000140.1:0-3733 GCA_045600525.1 Bacteroidales bacterium | reverse complement strand
ATCACCTAAGAAGGATGCGCTTGAACTTATTGCCGCAGCACTGAGAGTGAATATCTATTCTTTGAATAATTACACAACTGCAAATGCAACCGATATTTTGGAAAATCTCTTTTGGATGGAAACTTTTGGTCTTTTGGAGTTATTCAAGCTTGAACAGGTACGAGAACCGGATGAGGATTGGGTTATCAGAGGTTCCTACAATGAGCCTAACTATTTCCAATACCATGCGCCCATCGGAATCACTGTAAAATACAATCTTGTAAATGAATTTATGCAGGAGTGGTATACCCGATATATCGAGTACCATCAGAATATCATTTCGAAAGACCAGTACACGAACTGGAAATTGAATTGGCCTAATTCATGTGATAGTACTAAGGATGGTCATGTAGATTGGAAGAATATATAGAGTTTAGATAATCTACAATATCTTCTCTTGATAAAAATAATTTGTGAACTCACTTGCCGGTTGAACTCCCTAAAATAAGCAGTTATTGTAATTCCACAAAAGGGAAGCTATGATACAACTATCAGCTGATAGAATCATTACGGAGGATTTCAACTATGGATTTAAATTTAGGAAGTGTTATCAAGCGATTACGTACAGAACACTCAATAACGCAAGAAGAATTGGCAGAGTATTTAGGAATCTCTTTTCAGGCAGTAAGTAAATGGGAAACCGGAACCACTTTGCCGGACATTACATTGTTACCAAAATTGGCAGCTTTCTTCGGCATCAAAATTGATGAATTATTTTCCATTAATCATGAAGACGAATTAGAGCGAATTGATACCATGTTACAAAGGGAAGCCATGACCGACCAAAATTATTCCTATGCGAAACGCATTTTAGACGGAATTTTGCACGAAAATCCGAAAGATGTAGACGCCATGAAGCGGTATGCTAAAGTATACTTAGCAAAGACCAATACAGATTTACTAACAGCAGGCCGGATGTTGGAAAAAGCAATAGAACTCAGCCCGTTAGACGAGGAAATTTACTCTTTATATCGCAGTGTACGTGGTGGCAGTGAATACAAGCATCATAGCGATAATGACTGGTTTATCCGGGTATGCGAACCCTACGCGAGAAAGTATCCGCAGAACTGTAGATTGTATCGTATGCTGATTGAAGCAATGATTAGCAAAAAGTATTTCAAAAGAGCCAAAGAACTGCTTGATGTGGTTCAGTTTGAAGGCGAAGACAAGTATATGAAGGAAGTTCTTCTCGGAGATATTGCTATTGCAAACGGAAATGTAGAGACAGCAAAAGAAATCTGGCATACTATTCCTAATGATGACTGGTTAGGACAGTATGAGGTGGGTGAACGTTTTAATCGTCTCAATGAATATGAGGAAGCCATTGAATGTTTCAATAATGCATATAACGCCCAAACCGCACCACATAAGATGGATATGATGTACTCGTTAGCGTTTTTATTTAAAAAACTTGGCCGTTTTGCAGAAGCCAAGAAAGAATGGGAACTTATTATCGAAGCCTTGATTTCAGAATACGAAACACCTGAAGACGATAATGATATCGAATGGGCAAAGCGCGAAATCGTACAGTTAGAGCGATTAATAGGAACTAAATAGGTTAGCTATATCAAATGCCGCAGAGGAATTCTGCGGCATTCACACTATACAAACTCAATTCTTTCTATCAATAACTTGATAAAATTATTAGAAACCAAATTTCAAAATAATAAGAAAAATTCCTCGCCATGCCTTGTAAACTCTGGCAGACTGAATTCAACATAGTCTTCATTCAAACACTCAATTAACAGAGATTTGAATATCTTTTGCCAAGAAATGCTGATCAGATACCTTCTCAAACACCAGTAACTGCGGAACAGCATCTCTGCTTCCGTCTTCATATCGGCGTGGTATTTCCAGAAACATAATAATATGTCCGTTCACAGATTCAATAGAGTAAGGATTTGCCACAAGATGCGGCTCCGGGATTGTTGCCTCCAGATATAAACACCCCTTCGTCCATCCCTTAAGAAACCAGTACGGTTCCCCGTCCTTTGGAAAATACAGTTCGTGCCAAACAGAATTTTCTGCCTCAGGACATTTCTGATATCCGTAAACAAATTGTTCTTTGCTTGGAACAATGTCTCGGATTTCCCACTTACCAACGGCAGCTTCATCATTCTTAAATACCTGTCTTTCTATCATCGGATCCATACATCTCACCTTTTTACATACAGGGATTTTCAGTTCTACCGTTCCGTCCTCGTAATAGATTTCATAAGAAGCCCCAATGATTTGGTAATCGATTTCGTGAATTTGGGACAGCATGGATTGATAGCCATCGTCAAGTTGCTCCCGTTTGCAAACCAAAGTTGCCAGCTCTCCTGAAAAAGTAAGCGTCTTCTCCTCATATCCCAAAGACTTTGCAAGTCCGCCGGTAATTTCCACGCATATGGCAAGGTCAAGGTCTTTTTCACGATATTCCATCTCATAGTTCACAATCACAGTACGTGCACCAATCAATTGCTTTGGCAGGGTCTCCTTCATTTGCGCAAGCGTTGCCTCAGCCTCGGCTTTGGTTACATACATCTTTCTTTGATAAGCGACACGAATGGTGTCACCGCTTCGAATAGCCATAGGAAACATAGTCCTCTCCCCTTCCGATAATGATTTCCTAATGTGATTTAGTTTCTTCAACTGTAATGAAAGTTCCTTTGATTTTTCCTCAATTTCTGCGCACTTGGCATCTACCAATGCAAAAATATCCTCGTCCGTACTCGCATGCAGATGCTTTTTTATTTCCTCCAGAGAAAAACCAAGCTCTTTGAGTGAGATAATGCGATTGCAATCGGCAATCCTTGCGGCAGAATAGTAGCGATAGCCCGTAAAACGGTCAATTTCGTCCGGAACAAGCACGCCTTCATTGTCATAGTACCGCAGTGTTTTGACCGGGATGCGGCAAAGCCGTGATAATTCACCAATCTTGTACATATCAGCACACCTTTCTTTCGAATTTGTTCTGCGAAACAGCACTATTTCGCTTTACAGCTTGGTTATAACATTACAGTTAAGGGGAGAGTCAAGAGGAGTTATACCTCTATTTTCAAAAAACGCTCAAACCTCACGGTCCGAGCGTTTTTCTTTAAGGAGTTATTGACCCCATTTCAAAATACATATTCAAATCATTCCGGCAACAAACTGGCAACACATTTTTGCAACCAATTTGCAACCACGCTTTCCAAAAATCCAGTGTTTTCAGGCATTTCCAGCGTTTTTCTCCTATTCAAACTCAATCGTAGCCGGCGGCTTGCCCGTACAATCGTAGAGAACGCGGTTCACGCCCTTGACTTCGTTAACGATACGGCTCGTAACCTTGCCAAGAACCTCCCACGGGATCTGTGCGCTCTCAGCGGTCATGAAGTCGCTGGTCAGTACGGCACGAAGCGCGATTGCGTAATCGTAGGTACGCTCGTCACCCATGCAGCCTACGGAACGCATGTTGGTCAGTGCTGCGAAGTACTGGCCAAGTCCCTTGTCCACGCCTGCCTTAGCGATTTCTTCACGGTAGATGTAATCCGCATCCTGAACGATACGTACCTTCTCAGCGGTAACCTCGCCAATGATACGAACGCCAAGTCCCGGGCCCGGGAACGGCTGACGGTATACAAGCATCTCCGGAATACCAAGCTCTAAGCCTGCCTTACGAACCTCATCCTTAAAGAGCATACGAAGCGGCTCAACGATCTCCTTGAAATCA
>JAZRYC010000139.1:0-9090 GCA_045600525.1 Bacteroidales bacterium | reverse complement strand
TGAAAAGTAGCAAACATTTTGGCATCAAAAAGTGCCTTCTCTTCACAGCCTTCACATTTTGTTTTCTGTTCGCTTTCGCCTTAAAAAGCGCTCATGCAGAAACAAATACTGTGACCTATAGCATAACAGGCAAAACATCTGTCAGCACATCCGGCTCGGCACCGACAGGTTCCTCGGCAACGTATTCTTCTACTTATGGCACTACATACCAACTCACTAATGGCAACCATATGACCCTTACCCTTTCCGGGTATGCCGGCAATAAAATCACTGGCATAACGCTCAGCATGAAATCCAACAAAAGCGCCGGCTCTGGATCTTTCACCATGACCGCCGGGGCCACAACGATAGCTTCCATTCCAGATAACTCATTCGATAATTCCTTATGGTATGGTTCCTTCTCTCAAAACTACGTTGACGTCACCCCAGCCATGAGCAACAGCAGCTATGCCATCCAAAATGGAGAGGATGTAACCATCACCATTACAGCAACAGCTAATTCCCTATACTGTCAATCATTCACCATCCAATACGAGCCGGCGAACAATCCATCGGGAGAACAATATGACCTCACCTACGTTGCCAATAACGGAACCAATGAACAGACCTCCGTACCGACCTATGAAGGCAACACTACGATTGCCAGTTGTTCCTTTAGTTATCCCGGACACACTTTCGTATCCTGGAACACCGCCGCCGATGGATCGGGGACCGCGTACCCTGCTGGCACTTCCTACTCGATGACCTCCGAAGGATTGACCCTCTATGCCCAATGGGCCACTGCAAGCAGTATCACCTATGATTTCACACAAATTGATTTTACGAATTGGACCAACGGATACAATTCACACACAGTTGAATACGAAGATGCCACTGTAGTTTTCACCTCTGCCAGTAAGCAAACGGAAAGTCTATCCATTACAGACCGTCCCGTTACAAAAACAGGCGAAGTCATACTAAAACTCAAAAATCCTGATGCACAATTATTTTCTGTTAGTTTTGACTGTAAACAATGGGGCGACAAAGTAAAAACCATAACCTTATACTATAGCACTGACGGCGGTTCAACATTCACCTCCACCGGCATCACATCCTCTAATTTTTCCATTGCCAGCAATTCTCTCCCTGCCGGAACCAACGCCGTAAAAATCGGAGTAAATTCTAACGACAACCAAATCGGCATTTCCTCCGCAACCATAAGCACCAACCAAATAACGACGGAAGGTCTTTCCATCGCCACCATAACCGCTCCCGATGCCATCTGCGATGGAGAAACCCTTACATTGACGGTTCCCACGGTTTCCGGCAGCGGTATCAGTAGCCAGGGATGGCAACTTGCCCCAAGCAACAACTTCACCAATGCCATAAACATCACCGAAAGCACAGCATTGTCTGCCGAAAACAATGATTGGTATTTGCGTTATTTTGCCTCCAACGCTGAAGAAACCGTCTATAGCGACACCGTACAGATCACCGTAAACAGCATACCCGTCGTCACCGTCAGCGGAGAGACCTCTATTTCCCTAGGGGACGCGCTGTCCCTTACGGCGGAAGGGGCCGACATATACATTTGGAAGAACGCAGGAGGAACCACACTCAGCAGTTCTGCCACTCTAAACATAACCCCTCAGGAAAGCGGTGACGTCACTTACTACGTCACCGGCACCAGCAATGGCTGCGAAAGCGAGTCCGTACCTGTAAACATCACCATTGAGGCTGCAACCGTGTGCGACGCATGGAAATTAGTCACCTCCACGACTGATCTTGCCGTCGGCGACAAAATCATTATCGCCGCAAAAAACAGTAATGTTGCATTAAGTACCACACAAAATAGCAACAATAGAGGACAAGCCAGCATCACAAAACTTGACAACACCCTGACTCCAAGTGCAGACGTACAAATTATCACCTTGGAAAATGGCAACATAGACAACACATTCGCATTCTACACAGGTTCCGGTTATCTCTATGCTGCCAGTTCAAGTAGCAACTATCTTAGGACCCAAAATAACATAGACAATAATAGTTCATGGAGTATTGTCATTAATGACGGGACAACCACTGTAAAGGCTCAAGGCAACTACACTCATAACTTACTACAACACAATTCAAGCAACGGACTTTTCTCCTGTTACAGCAACAACCAACAGCCCATTGCCTTATATAAATCAGTCAAGAACATCAGTGTCAATGAGATTGAAGAAACCATTGCAGGAACATCTTACACCTGGAGGGGACACACCTACACCAAATCGGGCGACTACACCGACACGCTGCCCGGCGCCAACCAATATGGCTGTGACTCCATCATTATCCTGCATCTCACCCTCACCACTGCCTGCGAGACAACCTATAAAGACTCCATCGTAACAGCCTGCGAAACATACACCTATATTGATGCGCAAGGCGCTGAGCACACCTATACGGAAACACCAGATGAAAATCCCACATTCGTCCTTATAAACGCAGGTGGTTGCGACAGTATTATCACACTGCATCTCACCATCAACCACGCCACCCATACAGCCTTAACCGCTAATGCCTGCGACGAATACACCTGGGAATCCGGCAATGGGAACATATACAGCGAATCCGGCACCTACTTCTATACCCATAACGATGCTAACGGATGTGAGCAAGTAGATACGCTCTTCCTTACGATCAACCAGACACCCGATGTCACCATTTCTGGTGAAACCAACATATTAACTGGACACTCGACCACCCTTACCGCCTCCGGCGCAGACACCTATGAATGGAGCACTGGCGACACGGAGTCTGAAATGACCACCCCGAACTTAAACGAAACCACGCCCTACTGGGTCATCGGCACATCCAATGGATGCTCCACCGAACAAATTCCCGTTACTGTAACCGTCTCCGACTGCGTTCCCGCATTAGGTGACACCATTGCCATCGCTTGCGACTCTTTTGCATGGTACGGCACCACATACTACACCTCCACAACAGCGCAACACACCTTCGCAGGGGCCTCCATTGATGGTTGCGACTCCGTGGTAACTTTGAACCTCACCATCAACAAAACTCCTGAAGAGATCACCTTTGACAATATTTCCAGTACCAGATGTTCCGGTCAGCCAAATGGTGTCATTGTTATCACAGCTCCGACAGGTGATTTTGAATATTCCATCAATGGTTTAGATTATCAAGCTGAAAACACCTTTGAAAACGTGGTTGGCGGATATACCGTTTATGCACGTCCTATTGGAAGCAACTGCAGCAAGAGCATCAACACATCGGTTGAAACAAATCCTGACATACCCACGGCAGCAGCCTCTGTGGAAAACGATATCGTTTGCAAGAATGGCACTATCGTCCTAGATGGTTCGCTTTCATCTGCAGGTGGCAACATTACCTACGCATGGTCTGGTCCTAACAGCTACACATCAACCGAACAATCTCCAGCAATCGCCGTCACCAGTGGAACGCAAACTGGGGACTACATCTTAATTGTAACCAATACCGAGAGCAACTGTCAGGCTACCGACACCATCCGTGTGACAGTCAATGATCCTGACAATGGAAATTACGCATTTGAACTCATCTGCAGTGCTGAGGCATTCGGCAATATTGAAATCGGCGAAGCTGCTGTCGTTGTTTCCTTGATTGAGCCCACCATCGTGCACTTCTTATACGCAATTGATCCGACCTATTCATCGAGCATTATTTTACGGAACAACGCACCTGATGAATACACCACACCTGGAACCTACACCGTAATTTGGACTGGCAAAGACGGTTGTGGCAACACGACCACTTGTGAACAAAATGTAATCATCACCAATACAGACTGTCCGGTGGCACAAGATTACGAAGGAAACACCTATCCTTCCGTACGTTTGGGCAGCAACTGCTGGATGACCAAAAACCTCCGCAGCCTGAAGTATGCGGACGGTTCTGATATTCCAGAAGTAATGACCTACTACCATACGCCAGAAGGTCCTGTGGATGTTGTCACTTATGGTTATCTGTACACTTGGGATGCCGCTATGAACAGCGCCTCCGAAACAGGTAGTGTACAAGGTGTTTGCCCGAATGGATGGCGTATGCCAAGTCAGAGCGACTTTGAAGAGTTGCTTTCTATAGACATGAACGAACTTCGTACGGAAGAATACTGGTTAGATGGTGGTGGCAGCAACCTTAAAGAAATGTCCCTTGTTCCAAGCGGATACTATCACAGCAATATGGATCGTTATGAGAATCTCTTTGGAAACGCCTACTTATGGAGTTCCTATGACAGCGGCAGTTCTCATTCCATTGCCTACGAAGCCGACTGCCATTGTTATGCATTCAAAGCCGACTTCATGGAAAAAGCCAATGGATTTAGTGTACGATGCATAAAAGAATAGCATATATTCATCTATAAATATTATAAAGGGCTGCGAAGGCAGTCCTTTTTTCGTATCTTTGCCGCCCTTAATCAATAAACGCTATGACATTAGAAACAACCCTCGCACAGGCACTTCAGGCCACCTTAAAGGAACTTTACAACATTGATATTGAAGCTTCCAATTCCCTTATCCAACCTACTCGAAAGGAATTTGAAGGAGACCTCACCATTGTAGTATTTCCTTACGTCAAAATGGCACATAAAGCACCCGACATGGTTGCTCAGGAAATTGGCGACAAGTTATGTGAAAACGTTGATTTCCTTACAGGTTACAATGTAGTGAAAGGTTACCTCAACCTAACCATTGCGGATAGTTATTGGACCCAGTACATGACGGACAACCATAACAACAAAGCCTATGGCCAGCGAACAACCATAGACGAAGCGCCCGTGTTGATTGAATATTCCTCTCCCAACACAAACAAGCCTTTGCATCTCGGGCATGTGCGCAACAACCTCCTCGGACATTCCGTGTCCCAAATCTTGGCCGCGTGCGGGCACCCCGTCATTCAAGTAAACCTCGTCAATGACCGAGGCATCCACATCTGCAAGTCCATGGTAGCCTGGCTGCGTTATGGCAATGGGGAGACCCCTGAATCCGCCGGAATAAAGGGCGACCATCTCGTAGGCAAATACTATGTCGTATTCGACCAGCACTACAAAGAAGAGCAAAAAGCGCTTATGGAGCAAGGTATGAGCGAAGACGAAGCCGCCCAACAGGCCTCCATCATGCTGGAAGCACGCGAAATGCTGCGCAAATGGGAAGCAGGCGACCCCGAAGTACGCGCACTATGGGAGAAGATGAACCAATGGGTGTATGCCGGTTTTGACTCCACCTATGAAAGGCTCGGTATCCATTTCAACAAAACCTATTACGAATCCAACACCTACCTTCTAGGAAAATCCCTTGTTCAAGAAGGTCTTGACAATGGGGCATTCTACAAACACGAAGACGGCTCCGTCCGCGTAAACCTTACCGACGAAGGGCTGGACGAGAAGGTCCTCCTCCGCAAAGACGGAACCTCAGTATATATGACACAAGACTTAGGCACCGCCCAATTGCGCTATGAGGAATTTCATCCTCAGAAGATGATCTATGTGGTAGGCAACGAACAGAACTACCATTTCGACGTTTTGAAACTGGTTTTAGGCAAAAAGCTAAACAAGGAATTCGGCAACTTCATCTACCATCTTTCCTATGGTATGGTGGAACTTCCTTCCGGCAAGATGAAGTCCAGGGAAGGCACCGTGGTGGATGCCGACGACCTCATGGACCAA
Source organism: Bacteroidales bacterium (assembly GCA_045600525.1). Lineage (GTDB taxonomy): Bacteria > Bacteroidota > Bacteroidia > Bacteroidales > WCHB1-69 > F23-D06. The sequence continues at coordinate 3,401 of JAZRYC010000139.1, read as the reverse complement.
ATGTTCAACGAAGCCAAGAGCAGCACTGAATCTTTAGGCAAGTTCAATTTTGAGAGTGAAGAAGCCAACGCCCTCTATGAAATGGTCGGACTCGGAGCTTTGAAATACTTCATTTTGAAAGTGGATCCTTCCAAAAACATGCTCTTCAATCCCGCCGAATCCATTGACTTCAATGGAAACACCGCTCCATTCATCCAATATACGCACGCACGTATTAAGTCCTTGCTGCGGAAAGCAGAAGCGCAGAGCATTGATCTCACTGCCGACATACCCAGCGATATAGCCCTCAACGGAGAAGAAAAACAACTCATCAAGGTTCTCTATAAATATCCCCAAACCGTACTTTCTGCGGGCGACAGCTTCAGTCCCGCACTCATCGCCAACTTCATATATGACTTGGCCAAGCAGTTCAACCACTTCTATCAGGAGACGCCTATCATGAAAGAGGAAGACGCACAAAAGCGCCTGCTCCGTCTGCAGATATCGAAGTTTGTAGCCAACACCATCCACAACGGTATGAAGTTATTGGGTATTGATGTTCCTGAAAAGATGTAGAGGATTATTCCTCCATCTGCATTACGTCATACACGGGGACATCCACCTCGCTTTGTAATGCCTGACGGAGATGTTCGGAATCCAACGTAAAGCCCGTTGGGGAAACAGGATTCACGCATATAGCCAAAAGAGACGGACGTTTAAGCACCATCAATCGTCCGCCTTTTTGTATAAATCCACGTAAGACAAACGGCGTGGTGAAAATCTTGGTAAAATCCTTCACTATGACGGTCATGTCCTTGATATTGGGCTGCACGCGCAGATAATCAAGCATATTGTCAGTCACAATGCCACTGACGAACAATGTGCTACCATGACTGAAAAGAATTTCCTTACATTTTGTAAACAGCAAGGAAGACGCAATGGGAAGACGGACTATCTCTGCACCATCCAGCGCATAGATACCGGCATCCGCATTCATGAGTTCTTCCGAATCAGAGGTGATATATTCCGACAATTGGGTAAGTTCATAAACAAACTTGGTTTTCTGAACAACTGAAGAAAGATCAGGAGCAATGGCCGCGCCTGTCGTCAGAATAAGTCCTTCTGTAACAGCCGGAGAGGCGGGACTTTTGCGAGATAGGGCGCCATCCACAATCGTCAGGTCCACGCCAAGTTCCTGCATTTGGTCTATCAGCCGTCGCACGCGCCCTGTACAGGCCGGTCCTGTCAGAATCACCTTGCCTTTTTGCAAGACGCGGGCCGTCACCAAACGTCCCAGGGAGGTGGTTTCATCGGACACCTGACAGATTTCCGAAAGGAGCTGGCGTTGACGATAATGGTACTCCGACGTAATGAAGAACATGCCCTCCGTCAATTCGATTTCCGGTTTCTCTGTCTGCGTCACCTGGTCGGTCTTCTCCCCATCCAACCCGATAGAGGTCACCGCAACCACCTTGGAAGTCTTTTGTAGTAAGTCCAACACATAGTTTAAGCACACCGTCTTGCCAGTATTCTTAGCCATACCGACAATCGACAGACTTTTCAAGTTGGTTATGTCAGAGAGAAGGGACATTATATATAAAAGGATTTATGGTCAATACGCCAACAGAGACTACGCCATCAGTTTTTCAATCTCTTCGATTTCCACGGGTGTGCCGGCCATCAGATCGATAGGGTTGTTGGCCACCACCACATCCGTTTCAATACGCACGCCAATTCCTTCTTCGGCGATATAAATGCCGGGTTCGCAACTCAGCACGTTACCGGGCTGGAACACCCAGTCACGTTGTCCCACGTCGTGCACATCCAAGCCAATAAAGTGACTGGTATTGTGCATATAGTATTTTTTAAACAACGGATGTTCCGGGTCTTGTTTGGCCACATCTTCCTTCGTATAGAGACCTAACTTTATCAATTCCTCATCCATTCTTTTGAAGACAAAATCATTGATTTTATGAATTGTCATGCCGGGTTTGAACTTTGGAATCGTTTCCTTATAGATCGACAGCACGGCCTGATAGACCTCCTTCTGTCTGGGCGAGAATCGGCCATTGACGGGAACCGTTCTGGAGCAGTCGCCGGCGTAATTGGCATATTCGGCACCGAAATCCATCAACAGCAGATCGCCGTCCTTCATTACCTTATCGTTTTTGATATAGTGTAAAATGCAAGTATCGGGACCGGCGGCGATAATCGGAGCGAAAGAATGGGTCGTCGCGCCGTTTCGGATCATCTCATAGGTCATTTCAGCCTCGATTTCATATTCATAGCGACCTGGGCGTATGGCCTTAAGGGCACGTTCAAAAGCCAACCGCGTAATATCGCAAGCCTTATTCATCGTATTGAGTTCCTCAGGAGACTTCACCGCACGGAGGGGATACAGGATCGGTGCCAAACGACGGAAATCGTGCAGCGGATAATCCTTTTTCAACTGATTGGCAAAGCGGACCTCCTGTGTCGGGAAGGTCGGCTTAATGCGTGGATCTTCCGGAATATGGAGATAGACATGTTCGGCATGCATCATCAAGTCATTCAGCACCCCTTCAAATTCCTCCACAAACATCACCGTCTGCACACCCGACAGCTGGGAGGCCTGTTCCTTGCTGAGGCGATGTCCGAACCAGACAATCTTTTCGGGAGAGGGATTCTTAATAAAGAGAATCTCACGATAGGCGGGATTCGGATGCCAGGGGGAGAGCGTCAGGAACGTATCTTCCTGATCGATACCGCACAAATACAGCAAATCCGAGTTCTGACGAAAAGGATGCGTGGTATCTCCGCAACGAGGATATTCATCATGGGAGACCAATACAGCAACGGAGTTTTTCTCCATTTCGCCCACCACATTCTTTCGGTTGCGGGCATAGAAATTCGAAGGTAGAGGTTGATAACGCATAATCTTATATTTTAAACGGCCGCAAAGATACAATTTTGTATCTTTGCGGCCATTCTTCCTTATGGATTTAATCAATTAAAAACGTAAAAATATGAAACCTAAAATCGTTATTGGCAACTGGAAAATGAACAAGAACTTTGATGAAGCAGAAGACCTTATCTGCCAAATCGAAGAAAAATTAGAGAATTATAACTTGGAAACCGAGGTGGTGCTCTGCCCTCCCACCCTCTACGCCGAACTGGTCACCGACCATGCAAACGACGACAATGCACAGTTTTACGCAGGTCTTCAAAATGTCAGCGAATATGAAAACGGCGCATACACCGGCGAAGTTTCCGCAGAGATGCTGGCCGACATGGACGTTTCCTTCTGCATTGTAGGTCATTCAGAAAGAAGAAAGTATTTTGGCGAAACCAACGCTATCGTCCTCAAGAAGATGCTCCGATTGCTCATCAACGATATAGTTCCCGTGATGTGCTGCGGCGAATCTTTGGAAGAGCGCAAAGCT
>JAZRYC010000138.1:0-2168 GCA_045600525.1 Bacteroidales bacterium | reverse complement strand
ATATTTCTCACACACACAAGTGCCATAATGCCATTTTGCCATAATGCCATTCTGTCACTTTCCACCCCGACAATAGCGACATTGTTTCAAGAAATATGTTAAATATCAATCATTTGCCATTCGTTGGCGAGATTAATCTAGAGCATATCTGACATATCCAAGGTGCAGTCCGAGAGATAATTGACATTTTGTAAACTAGGGAAAGAAGCAATCTTACTGATAACTCGGGCGAACAACCCGGCATGTTGCTTGGCGAAGTTCTAGTTCAGCATAAACTGTCACACAAACTGAGAGAAGTCGGTTTCCAATCATTACTCGCTGCGCTCATGGAGATACTTAGCCTCGGAAATGTCAAAATGTTTTTTTTTGCCACGTTTCTAAGATTTTGTATCTTTGCAAAAAAATTGTGCATACCGACAGCTTTTTTGTAACAAATTAATTTTCATCTCAAAACACAAAAAATCATTAACACACAACTTTTTTTGAAAGAAATCACTAACAAATCAAATCATCCAACAGGTGCTTCTATTTGATTTTGCATGGTGTGCGTTTATCGCCACGATGAACGCCACAACATAGGCTTACCTTTGGTCGGTGCCTCTATATCAATGACTTTTTTCGTTGGTGTGCTTATTGAAGGGCTGATCTTGCTGCCAAGTACAATCGGATTGTATACACTGACTGATTCATCAATCATTCCTTTCGGTGTTGGATTTGACGCTATTCATCATTCTTTATCCTCAGACATAGAAATAAGGATACCCGCAATAGAAGATTATCTGCGTGTCAGCAATACGAAAAAGAGCATCCCGCTAGATCAAGGTTTCTGTTTTTTATGGTTATCATCATCCCGATCTTGCTATTGATCGCCGCTTTCGTAGTTGGAAATATCCTATATAACATACAATAGGAACTTGCTACGACAGGACGCGGGCTACTCTTCGGAGCTCTGCGAGATGAAACGGCGGTAGGCTGAGAAGGTGTTGGCACGAGAGATGAAGCCCTGGTAGGAACCCTCGTCGTCGACTACAATGAGGTTGTAGCGGTTAGAGAGCTGGAATTTTTGTACCACCCGGCTGAGGTCGTCGGAAGTGTGGACGATGTCTTTGTCGTCGAAGGTCATCATAAGCTGACGCACGGTGTAGGTATCGTACTTCTCTGTGTCGAAGATTATCTCGCGAAGGTCGTCCATCACAATGAGTCCGAGAAACTTATTCTCACTGTCGACCACGGGGAAGAGGTTGCGTTTGGAGTGCTTGATAGCCTCGACAATATCGCGCAGGGTGCCGTTTTCGGGTACGGTCTTGAAGTTGCGCTCGATGAGTTTACCTAGGTCCATGAGGTTCCACGCCGAGGCATCTTTGTTGTGGGTCATGAGGTCGCCTTTGACGGCCAACTTGCGGGCATAGATGGAATGTTTCTCGAAGGGCTGGACACAGACGTAGGTGATGGTGGCGGTGATGAGCAGCGGCAGCATAAGGGCATAGCCACCAGTGATTTCGGCAATGAGGAACACACCCATGAAGGGCGCATGCATGACACCCGTCATGACGGCCGCCATGCCGACGAGGGCAAAGTTGGCCGTGGACTGCGGAGGCAGGCCCAACTGGTTGCACAAGGCTGCGACGAAATAGCCGCTGAGGCCACCCACGATGAGCGAAGGACCAAAGGTGCCGCCCACACCACCAGAGCCGATGGTGGTGGCTGTAGCAATGGGTTTGAGCAGGATGAGCACAAGCAGAATGCCCAGAGCGAACCACGGATTTTCTCGGAAGGTATTGAAGACGGAGTTGGCAAAAAGAGGGTCGCTATTGGAGCCATTGAGCAACGCTGTGATACCCCAGTAGCCTTCGCCGTAGAGCGGCGGGAAAAGGAATATCATCACGCCAAGGGCCAGGCCGCCCACAAGGCACTTGCCCACCCAGCTCTTGCGCTTGGCAAACCACGACTCGACATGGTCGGTGCTACGCAGAAAATAGACTGAGCTGAGGGCACAGAAGATACCCAGAACGATAAGAAAGGGGATTTGCTGGAGGGTGAAGTCTTCGGCAACCTGAAAGGCAAACTGCACATCGGAACCCATGAGGTAGTAGGCCACGGTGGAGGCCGAGAGGGCGGAGATGAGCAGGGGCACGGCAGTGGTCATGAAGTCGGAGGCCAAGCGGTCT
>JAZRYC010000137.1:0-9364 GCA_045600525.1 Bacteroidales bacterium | reverse complement strand
AGAATAGATACCGCTTTCAAAGAGGATAGCCTTACCCTTAATGTCAACTTGATCAACATCTGAGCGAATATCGAAAATTACATCAATGCGAAGCGGGGTAAGAGAAAGAGATACCAAAGTAGCGATTTTGTCACCTTCTTTGAGATCAATCTTGCCCTTCAAAGCGTCACCGATTTTTTCAACGGTACCGAGGAGCATACCGCCGGAACCGGTTCTTCTGTTACGATGCTTGCCTTGGAGTTCAACATTCAACAGCATTTCTTTCTTGATTTCTTCCTTCACTTTCTCTTCGCTGGCGCCTTCGCCTGCTTGCTGTTTTGCGTAGTTATGGATATCGGTGAATGAAGCAGAGTCAATGTTAAGTGTTTGAACATCGATGAGAATCTCATTGTCATAGATTTCATCCATGTTATTATCGATCTTATTAGCTGGCTGCGGAAGAACGCCTTTGGGTTCAATCACACGGTGGGTACCGTATTTATTACCTTTTTTCTGCATATTATGTTGATTTTTAAGTTGATACTGATTTGCTATCGCCAACCGACGAAAGCGGCGCAAAGGTAATCTTTTTTTCCAAACACACAATATATCCGACAAAAAAAAGTACTAGTACTCTTTTTAAATCATACCTATTATTCAACAAAAGAACTAAATTCATCTTTTTTTGTATTTTCGCCGCCATGAAAAAAACAATACCTATAATAATATTTTCCTTATTGATATTTCTAAGCTCCTGTCAGCAGAAACAGCTTCAACACATCAGCGGAGCCGCATTCGGGACCATCTATAACGTCACCTATCTTGGTAATGCGTCGGCAGACCTGCCACGCCAAATAGATTCCGTTCTCCACGAGCTAAACACCACATTTTCCATTTTCGACAGCACCTCGCTCATATCGCGCATCAACGCCGGTGAAAATCCTATGGTAAATGAGGACTTTTCAAAAGTATTTTCTACAGCTTTGGAGATCTCCCAGCAAACAGATGGGGCATTTGACTGCACTATTCAGCCTCTCATTGATTTATGGGGATTTGGCAGAAACGGCCAGAAACATGTTGTCGATAATGTTCAAATAGACTCCGTGAAAGCATATATGGGTTGTAAAAAGGTGCATCTTCAAGGACGACACATCATCAAAGAGGACCCTCGCATTCAATTAAATTTCAATGCCATTGCAAAAGGATACGCCGTGGACAAAATCGCGGATTTTATTCAATCGCAGGGATACCGTGACTGTCTAGTGGAAATTGGCGGCGAAATCGTTGCCCGCGGCAGCAAGAACGGGAAGGACTGGACGGTAGGCATCCAAATACCGACTGAGACGGCAGATGGAGCCATTGACAGCAGAGAAAGTTTCAAATTGCGCGAACGTGCCGTGGCGACGTCCGGAAGCTACCGAAACTTCTTTGAACAAAATGGCACCAAATACACCCATATCCTCAATCCTGCAACCGGTACCCCGGAACAGACCAACCTACTCAGTGTCTCTGTGATAGCGCCTGACTGCGTCACGGCCGATGCCTATGCCACCGCCTTCATGGTTCTAGGATTGGAACGGTCTTTGCAAATCATCCACGCTCATCCTGAATTGGAGGTTTATTTCATATATGATGAAAACGGAAAATATAAAGTTGTAAACAGCAAACAAAAAACTCATTAACATGCAAGAACTCGCAAAACAAATCATAGAGGCCCTGGCTTCTGGGAAAAACGAAAAATTCAACTACAAACAAATCGCCGCGAAAGTCGGCATATACGACAAACAAGGACGCGAACAGGTAAAACAGCAAATTGAGCATCTTGTAGAGGCCAAGCTGCTACTCAAGGCCGGGCGTGGAAAATACCGCATCAATCATAAACAGCTCACGGCAAAAGAAACCGGACGCAACTACGTAACGGGCCGCATTGAGATTAAGCGCAGTGGTACAGCTTTCGTCATTCCGGAACAGCGACCCGGAGATGCAGAATCGGAAGATATATTCATTGCAGACGGAAACCTCGGCCATGCTCTCAACAACGACTTAGTCAAGGTGGTCCTCTTCCCCACTCGTCGCGGGAAACGCCCTGAGGGACAAGTCGTACAAGTCATTGAACGAAGCAAGAAGCAGCTCGTCGGCACCATTTCCATAAAGAAGGGCGTAGCCTACTTCATACCCGACAACGTATACTTTCACCGAGACATCATCATTCCCGGACGTCTTCTTCGAAAAGCAAAAAGCGGCGACAAAGTGGTGGTGGTGATTGTGGACTGGGTATCAGGCACAAGGAGTCCGCTCGGTGAAGTGATCCATGTTCTCGGAAAGCCCGGCAACAACAACGTGGAAATGCTGGCCATTCTTGCCGAGAATGACTTCCCGCTCAAATTCCCCAAAGAAGTTGAAGAAGAAGCAGAGCAAATCCCCACAGATATTCCTTTGGCCGAGATTCAACGCAGGCGTGATTTTAGAGAGGTCACCACCTTCACCATCGACCCAGCTGATGCCAAAGACTTTGATGATGCCCTTTCCTACGAATTGCTTGAAAACGGACTACATCGTGTTGGCATTCATATCGCCGACGTATCCCATTATGTGCGTCCAGGTTCGTCCATCGACAAGGAAGCCTACCAACGAGGAACCTCCGTATATCTCGTGGACCGCACCATCCCCATGTTGCCGGAAGCGCTTTCCAACAATCTGTGCTCCTTACGTCCTGGCGAGGAAAAGCTCTGTTACAGTGCCGTATTCGACATTGACGACCAGGCAAAGGTACACAAAGAGTGGTTTGGACACACCATCATTAAATCCGACAAACGCTTTAACTATGAAGAGGCACAGCAAATCATTGAAACAGGGAAAGGAGATTTTTCAGACATCCTCCTCAAGCTCAACGAGCTCGCCCAAATCATGCGCCAGCAGCGATTTGACAATCATGCCATCAATTTTGAAACAGAGGAGGTCAAATTCAAATTAGACGAAGAGGGGCACCCTATCGGCGTATATCTCAAAGTCCAAAAGGAAGCAAACTGGCTCATTGAGGAATTTATGCTCTTGGCCAATCGTAAAGTAGCTGAAAAGATTGGGCGCAAACGCACTACAGGAAAGGCTCCCAATGTATTTGTCTATCGTATCCACGACAAGCCTTTAGACGAGAAGCTCAACACCTTTAAGAACTTCGTCAAGAAACTCGGATTCAACTTAAAGACCACTTCCACCAAGGCCTTCAGCAGTTCTTTAAACAATATGTTGGAGCAGCAAAAAGGCAAACTGGACTACGACATGCTCAGCAAACTCTCCATACGCATCATGGCGCGAGCATGTTATTCCACCGAAAACATCGGCCACTATGGATTGGCATTCCCCTACTACACGCATTTCACATCCCCTATCCGGCGATATCCAGACCTCATGGTACACCGCCTACTCGACCGCTATTTAGCCAATGGGGAATCCGTAAACAAAGAGCAGTATGAGGAATATTGCAAGCATTGCTCTCAAATGGAACATCAGGCCACTGAAGCCGAACGTTCCTCCGTAAAATACAAGCAGGCCGAATACCTCTCCGACAAAATCGGACAAGTATTTGATGCCACCGTTTCGGGCATTTCAAAATGGGGTATCTATGCCGAACTAACGGAATCCAAATGCGAGGGCATGATTCCCATGCGGGCCTTTGACGACGACTTCTACTACATTGACGAAGAGAACTACACCTTGGTCGGATTGCACCACGGGCACTCGCTACGCTTCGGCGACAGCATCAAAGTCAGAGTTGTGGCCGTTGATTTACTGAAAAAGCAGATGGACTTTGAATGGGTACGGTAACGCCTCCGTTTTTCAAAAGCGCCTAAAACATTCATCCTACCACTACCGACGGCTGCTATAGGGTACCGTATCCACGCCGACGAATTCCTTCTTCAAGTACTTAAAATAGCCACATACGGCAATCATGGCCGCATTGTCAGTAGTCAGATCCAGCGTAGGAAGATAAACATTACGATGATATCGTTTGGCCACTTCCTGGGCTGCCTTGCGCAGTCCGGAGTTGGCAGACACACCGCCGGCACACACAAAATCCTTACACGGGGACGTTTTCAACGCCTTCACCACTTTATCCATCAGCGACTTCACAATCGCATATTGGATAGAAGCACATAAATCGTTTAGGTTCTCCTCAATAAAATTGGGATTTTCCTTTAGGCGGTCGCGAACGAAATAGAGAAACGAGGTTTTCAACCCACTAAAGCTATAGTCCAAACCAGGCACATGGGCGATGGCGAATTGAAACTTCTTAGGGTCTCCCAACTGCGCATACTTGTCAATCACAGGACCTCCCGGATAAGGCAGGCCGAGAATCTTGGCAGCCTTATCGAAAGCTTCGCCAGCCGCGTCATCAATAGTACCGCCCAAGCGCTGCATGTCAAAATAATCATTTACCTGCAGCAAGAGGGTATGTCCACCGGAAACCGTCAGACACAGAAACGGAAATTGCGGATGGGAACGATTTTCCCCGGGTTTGTCCAAAAAGTTTGCCAACACATGCGCCTGCAGGTGGTCCACCTGCACGAGGGGAATGTCCAAACTATACGACATCGCCTTGGCAAAAGAGCTTCCCACCAGCAAAGAGCCAAGAAGTCCGGGGCCATTTGTAAAGGCAATGGCGGATAATTGATTTTTATTTATTTTTGCACGCTTTAATGCCGTGTCAATCACAGGGATGATATTCTGCTGATGTGCGCGGGATGCCAGTTCCGGCACCACTCCTCCGTATTCAGCGTGAACTTTCTGTGAGGCAATGACATTAGAGAGAATTGTAGTATCCTCAATGACCGATGCGGACGTATCGTCACAGGAAGATTCAATACCAAGTATATATACGGACATAACCTAGAAATTTTGAGCGGCAAAAGTATGAAAAAAATCGGGAAAATCATCCTCTGGGTCATCGTGGGGTTCCTTCTATTGGACTTCACGGTGGTGGGATTGTTGTTTATACCGAGCATTCAAACCTTTATCGTCGGAAAGGTTACGGACAGCATCAGCGAAAAATGGGGAACCGAGCTCTCCATGAAGGATGTCCGTCTCACCCCCACCCTCCGCTTAGTAGCCCACGAGCTCCGCATTCACGACAACCGCCACAACGACATGATCTACGTGGGCACGGTAAACGGACGCCTGCGCGGCATCACGCTCAAGCCGTTTCGTTTGAAATTAGGAAACGTTACTCTACAAGACGCGAATGTCGTTTTGCGAAAATATGAAGGCGATGCCGCCGTAAACATTTCCATTTGGGCGGAGAAATTCAAAAAGAAAAACAAGCAAAAATCCTCCTTCTACCTGTCCGCCAAGCATCTCACCATGCTTGATTCAAGAATCGTCATCATAAACGACTATCAAAGGACCATTTTCGACACCGAGAATCACCCCCCTATGGACTATGGATACCTTGAATTAAAGGACATTGACTGGGAAGTGGATCAATTTGAGGTTTCCAGCAAAGACATCACCTCCATATCGGCAAAATTCCGCGAATTAGCTTTCAGCCAATACAGCGGCTTCCGCATGAAACACGGAGAAGGAGACTTCAGCATCTGTGACACCGCCTTGGTATTCAATAATTTCAAGGGTACCACAGACCACAGCAAACTAGATCTGGACTTACAGTTCCAATATACCGATTGGGACAACCTTTCCGAATTTGTGGATTCTGTGAGAATCATCGCCAACATCCGGCCTTCCCTGCTAAGCATGGAAGATGTGGCCGACTTCGTGGGCAGTCTCCGCGGCATGGACGAGAAACTGTTCCTTGACCTTGACCGATTTGACGGGACCATCAACGATTTTCGAATCATCGACCTCAACGCCCGCTGCGGTTTCAAGAACCGCATCCATGGAGACCTAGCACTCCGCAACATCACCCATCCCAAAGACGCCTACCTCAACGTACAACTAGATTCCTGTCGTGCCAACATACCGGAATTATCGCTACTATCGCTTCCGGGCGAAAAGAAAATAGATTTAGGCAAGACCGTGCCGAAATTGGGGCAGAGCGATTTTGACCTTTCCTTCGTGGGGACGCTTACCAACTTCAACGCGGATTTAGACGCAAGCACCGAACTCGGCACCGTGGCGGCCGATCTTTCCTCACTAGTTGACGATGGAAAAATGCTATTATCCGTTTCCGCCAATTCACCCGACATCAACCTGGCGAGAATCACCGGTGCCAACAAGGTATTGGGCACCGGATCCATTGATCTTGCCTTCGAAGGAAGCATGGACAACGTGGCTTGGGACAGTGAGAATTTCAAGACCCTGCAAGGGCATCTCAACGCAGACATCCGCAATATTGACCTTTTTGGATACGGACTTAGAAATACCGTCATTGACGGCGACTACAAGAACAAACTCTACAATGCTACCATCTCCGCCAAAGACCCGCACCTTGACTGCGACATTCTGGCCCAGTTCGACCTTACCGAAAGCGACCCTATTTTACAGGGCAACATTGAATTAGACCATTTTGACCTTGGTTCCATAGCCAGCACCTTGCACCGCAGAGACTCTGCCACGGCCAAAGGCATCGACAAATTCATCTACACCCTCCAGCAAAATCCAACCCTTAAAGTAAGTTTTGACAACTTCATGGTTGCCTTGAGAGGACACGACCTTGAGGATGTCAGTGGATACCTCGGCTGCGACAACATACGCATTTCAAACAATGAAGACACTATCTCTGACGGACGTTTCCGACTCACCTCCATCAACACAGAAGTGGCACATAAGTTCATTGCCTCATCCAATATTGCCAACGCTTCCTTTGAAACCAACTACCCACTCTCTCAAGCCATCCACACCGTGCAGCATCTCCTCCACCAATATATTCCCACCATTTTAGCTGATGTTCCTCACAGCAAAGGAATTATGGAAGATCCTTCCGGATACATCAAAATGAACGTCAGCACCTATCGGGCAAACAACGTTCTCAAAATGCTGCTTCCCAACCTATACGTCGCACCAAATTCCATGGTTGATCTCACCCTTCATTCCAACGCCAAAGGCGACAACATCTCCATTGACATTCCCTTCTTCTCCATGCTTAACAAAGTGGCCATCGAAGGTCTTACGCTCCAGGGAACGGGAAACGACCATGCCTTAGACCTCAAACTGTCCGGAAGATCCGTAAGAACAGGCAAACACGGCGAAGGCATATCCTTTGACGACATCCTATTGCAGGCAACCTCCAACCAACAGATCCTCAACTACAATCTCCAGTGGCATAACAACTTCAACCAAGATCCATCCCACCGCTCCCAATTAGCGGGATCTGCAGACCTATCCTCTCCGGAAGACATCATCCTCAACCTGCGCAATTCCATTGTTTATCTTAACGATGACGGTTGGGAGTTCAACAACGACAACAACATTCATTTCAAAAAGAACGACATTGTCATTCAAAACCTGGCTATTGTCAATGACTCCAGTATTGTCCGCATAAATGGCGACTATGCCACAAAGGGTGATTCCAAATTAAACCTAAAAGTCCATGGATTCGACATGTCCATCCTTAACCCGCTGCTTTCCAACATGACCTGCGGAGGTTCTCTTAATGCCGATGTCAATCTGCTGAACGGAGACCATCGGATAGTTTTGGGTAAGGTTTTAACCAACGACTTCATTTTCAATGATGTACCTATAGGCGACCTCTTTGTAATAGCAGGATGGAACACCCAGGGTGAAATCGGATTCAGCGGAGGTTTTTTCAACAATGAAAAAATCATTTCCGCCAGTGAGCTGAGCGACTATGACATTCGAAGTTTTCAACGGGAGAAATCCATTTTCGCCCGACTCAACGGATCCTATTCCAATGACAGCAAAGAGTTAATCGTCAATACACAATTTGACACTTTGAATGCCGGGTTCCTAGCTCCTTTCCTTTCCGGGTTCAGCGACCATTTGACGGGTACCGCCTCCGGCAACCTTGCATTCCATTCCACTCCAAAATCATCCTACATTGAAGGACTCGTAAGAGTTATTGATGCCGATATGGGCATTACCGCATTAGGCACGAACTACCATGTTAAAGACCAAGACATACGTTTTGATTCCAAGGGCATTTTCTTTGACGACATGCTTCTCTCCGATGAATTAGGCAACCAGGCGCATATGAAGGGGAACATTCTTCACAACCTCTTTAAGGACATGCGTTTCAACTTAAACATACAAACCGATGGTATCACTGTCTTGAACACCCCCAAGAGTGTCAATTCGGCCTTTTACGGAACAGGCATTGCTTCTGGAGACGTGTCCATAACGGGTACAGACAACCATCTCTATTTCAAAGGTCCAAACCTTTACACACTAAAGGGGACCAAAATATACCTGCAGGTCAGTTCGGCCAATTCCGCTTCCGAATCAAATATCATTCATTTCAAGAGCAACAATCTTTCCGATGAAAATGCCGAAACAGAAGTCGAGAAAGAATCAAAAACGCAGTTGGACTTCGACTTCACCTTCAATGTTACAGATGATGCCGACATCGTACTCTTATTAGAATCCATCGGAGGCACGATGAATGCTCGGGCAAACGGCAATTTCAGGCTCACCTACAACGACAACGACGACTTAAACCTATATGGAAATCTTGAACTACATTCTGGGGATTTCAAGTTCTCACTATATAACATTGTAAATTCCCGTTTCACCTTGGTGCCGGGAGGAAGCATTGTCTTTGACGGCCCTTTGGACGACATGGTGGTTCACGCAAGTGCCTATAAGAGTTCAAAGACATCCTTGGCAAACATCGTTCCGGCGGAATATCTTGCCAACAATGCGGCCAACACCGTCGTTAATGCCTACCTGCACCTGAACGGAGAAATCATGCAGCAGATTGAGCCGACTTTCAGTTTCGAACTGCCCAACAGCAGTAATGAAATCAAGTCCGTATTCTACAACTCCATTGACACCACGAACAAGGAGAACCTAACCAAACAGTTTGCCTATTTCATGATCACCAACAACTTCATGCCATCATCGTTGTTTTCCAATTCTACCGGCATCGGAAACAACTACAACATGCTTAGCAACTTGGTAAACAACATGCTCGGCAACCTCATGGACAGCAGGAACGGATCTTTTGGGATTGTTTACAACCAGGCTACCGAAACAACCTCCGCGGAATATGGTATTCAGGCCAATGCGAACATTCTGAAGGACCGTATCAACATGTCCACCAGTATCGGCTATTACGACGACCGTAACGCCGATGCCGTAAACAACATGTATGGAGACTTCACCGTAGAATACAACATCAACAAAGCGAGGACATGGAAGCTCAAGGCATACACTTTCATTGGCGAACACGACGAGGACTACTACACTCCCGACC
>JAZRYC010000136.1:0-11449 GCA_045600525.1 Bacteroidales bacterium | reverse complement strand
CTTTCGCTCCGATGTTAAGATCATTGCCGGGAGTCATGGTCAATGTAGGTGCTGCTGATACAGAACCCAAATCAATGACGGTCGTGTTGCAGTTCACGGTGACCTCTGCCTTGTTTGAGCTTAATTCCGGAGTCACGGCTTCTGCGGTAGGGAAAAACACTTCAATTTTCTTGTCGGCATCACCGGGAATGTTGGGTGCCTTGAAATTGTAGCTTGCGTTTGTTTCTTTGTTTAAGTACATAATGCTTAGTTTTTAGGAGCGCAGCCGAATTTTGCCTTGTAAAGCTCGGCATAGCGTTCAGGGTTATTGTTTTTGAGATTTTCCAATCGGCCGTTGCGGTGGTACTTGTCAAAGTCCCAGCCGGCTTCTTCTTCGTTCTCTTTCTTTTTGGACAATTGGTCCTTGATTCTTTCCACAGGCTTCATTCTGTTGAGAATCTTTTCCGTATTCTCGAAGTCCTGTTCTGCCAACTTGGTGTAGGCCTCTCTGTCATCCTCGCCGATGCGCTTGTCGGCGATGGCGGAATCAATGAGTGCGACGACTTTGGCACTCTCCATGGCTTTCACCTGGTTTGTGAGCGCTGTCACCTTAGCTCTTTCCGCTTCCAACTCTTGACGGAGATTGGTTCTTTCGTTCACCACACTGCGAACACCTTCCAGGACATCTCGTTCAGAGGATGTCTCTGCCATGTTCAGCACAGCGGCAAATTCTTTTACTTCATCCATGTTTTGTTGTTTTAAATTGATTATTTGATTATTGTAGTAATTGAAGGCACTGCGGCTGTCCGTAATGTTCTCCAATTCCTTGATGTTTTTGTCTGTATTAATGATCTCGTCGCACAAACCTGCCATGACAGCCTCATCCGCACTGAGCCAGTGGTCAATGCCGTCAAAATACGTGGCACGAATCTCATCGGAACTGATGCCCATTCTGGCAGACATCATATCCACCAGCGTATTCTCAAAGTTTTCCATCATGTCGGCAGCGGCACGAGTCTCGTCACTGTTGCCATACACATAGCCGCATACGCGGTGATACATGAATTTGGCATATCTCGCAGCCTTCACCTTGTGCTTCGGATTGGTAATCAGCACGGCCATCATGCTGGCTGCAATGCCGTCAACCACCCACGTCACCTCGATGTCTGTTCTGTCAAGATAGTTGAATAGAGCACTGCCCTGTGCAACCTCTCCGCCATCACTGTTTACATAGAATATAAATGATGTTGCACCATTCTTGCGGTGCATCTCTATCTCCTGGATGAGCGCGTTGGCATCTATGTCCAATCCTCTGCCGATTATACCGTACAGGTACATCTCCACACTTTCCTCCCGTTTCTCTTTTTTTACTCGTTTAGCCATCGCTTGATTCTTAATTTGCGGCAAAAATACAACCCGTTTTTCACATTATTTTATTTTGTAGTTATCTGATTTATAGTAATGTTATGCATTGCAACATTGTCGGTTTATATCAGCGCACATCTATATTTTTGCCTCGAATTTAAGACATCGATATGGCAGAACTGACTAAGGAACAGAAAAAGGACTACGCACGCCAGTTATACTTGAATGATTCAAGTATAACCCAGGCCGAGATAGCGGAAAAGGTAGGCGTGAGCAAGGTGACCGTTTGCAAATGGGTGAAGGAAGGCAAATGGCAGGAACTGCAGACCTCGCTCCTCGTGGGCAAGGAGGAACAGCTCTCGCGGCTGTACCGGCAGCTGAGACTGCTCAACGACGCCATCGAAGACCGTGAGGAAGGCAAGAACTTCGCAGGCTCCAAGGACGCCGACGCAATCCTCAAGATCACGGCCGCCATCCGCAACCTCGAGACGGAAACCAACATCGCCGAAAAAATGGCCACCGGCAAGGAGTTCCTATCTTTCGTCCGAAAGACTTCCGGCTTTGATTTCAGCAAGGAAGTGGCCAAACTGTTCAACGCCTACATTAAATCCTGTTTGTAATGGCTGCCAGAGTAAGTAATCAGACACACCGACAGCTTCTTAAAGACTGGGAAGCGTATTACAGTCAGTTCATTGCCGACGTGGAGGTGGACAGCTCAGAGACGGAAATAGAACGGCAGCAGCGCATCCGGCATTTGGAGGCGCATCCGGAAGAATGGTTCAAATACTACTTCCCAAAATACTGCACCGCCGATCCCGCTCCGTTCCACATCGCCGCCACCAAAAGGCTTTTCGCACATCGCAGATGGTACGAGGTTCGTGCCTGGAGCCGCGAGCTCGCAAAATCAGCTCGCTCCATGTTCGAGGTGCTGTTCCTGGCACTCACCGGACAAATCCGCAACTTTCTTATCGTAAGCAACAGCTACGACAACGCCTGCCGCCTGCTGCTCCCCTTCCAGATGCAGCTCGAAAAGAACCTGCGAATCATCAACGACTACGGAGATCAGTACAATATTGGCAAATGGGAAGTCGGTGAGTTTGTAGCCAAGTGCGGATGCTCCTTCAGGGCTCTCGGTGCCGGGCAGTCCCCGCGTGGTACGCGTAACGAGGCCGCACGTCCCGACTTCATCCTCATCGATGACATCGACACCGACGAGGAATGCCGCAACCCGGACCGCATCAAGCAGAAGTGGGACTGGATTGAGCAGGCGCTCATCCCCACCATCTCCGTGTCCGGTGACGCCAGAATCCTGTTCAACGGCAACGTCATCGCCAAGGACTGCTGCATATCACGGGCCGGCAAGGCTGCTGACAAATTCGACATCGTCAATATCAGAGGCAGGGACGGCAAGTCTTCCTGGTGCAAGAACTCCGAAGAGGACATTGACTTCATCCTTTCCAAAATCAGCACACGCGCTGCACAGCAGGAGTACTTCAACAACCCGCTGTCGGAAGGTGACGTGTTCAAGGAACTCTCGTGGGGTAAGGTCCCGGCGCTTAACAGGTTCAGACACATCATCATCTATGGTGACCCTGCGCCTTCCAACTCCAAGAACAAGGCAGACTCCATGAAGGCTGTCTGCGCCATCGGGATGCTCGACGGGGTCTTCTATATCCTGAAGTGCCGGCTCGATCACGCAACCAATGCCGAATTCGTAGATTGGTTCTACGACATCAACGAGTCTTTGGGCAATACATCCGCACAGCTTTACAATTATGTAGAGAACAATACACTGCAGGATCCGTTCTACGAGCAGGTGTTCATTCCGCTCTTCGCTGCCAAGGGAAAGGAAAAGGGGTACTTCCTCAACATGGTTCCGGATACCCGTAAGAAACCCGACAAGTTCAGCCGTATTGAAGGCAATCTTGAACCGCTCAACCGCAACTGCAGACTCGTGTTCAACGAGGCTGAACAAGGCAATCCGCACATGGACCGCCTCGCAGAACAGTTCCTGCTCGTCACACCGCAGCTCAAGGCTCCCGCCGACGGACCTGACTGCGTGGAGGGTGGCGTGTTCATTGCCGCTCAGAAGGCAAGACATCAGTCAGCTGAAAGTTTCACATTGGGCAGACGCCCTCGTAATAAAAAACGTGTTTAACCAAAATTCCAATTTTAAAATGATTACGTTATGCAAAAGACTTATCAGATTTCTTCAGGTACGCAACGCCGTCCGTCATGCAGACAGGATGCAAAAATTGACAGGCAAACGACACTATGTTATACAAGTGTTCGGCAAAATAAGAGTTTACGACCGCATGAGAATAAACCTGCTTATCGATAGGGGCGTGCTGCACAAAAGACTGCGCGACAGCATCGAACTGACCAAGGTCTGCCTCTATTATTCAAAACCTAAAAAATAAGACTATGTATATCGATGTTGAAGATCTCACCAAGGGAATACATGCAGAAGTCCTGTCTGTCATCTCTCGTTCCTATGAAAACACCAGACAGGCTATATTGGAGGCTCAGGCCGAAGTGGAAAGCTATCTGACTGCACGCTATGACATCAGAAAGGAGTGGAACAAATCCGGAGACCAAAGATGCACCATGGTCATCAAAATCGTGCGCGACATAGCCATTTACAACTGCTACAACGTCTCCAATCCTGTAAACATGCCGGAAAGCAGACGCAATGCTTATAAGGATGCTGTCGCATACCTCAAGGAGGTTCAGGCTGAAAGGGCTTCCATTGACGGACTTGAACGGCTGACAGGTACGACAGGTATCTCATCTTACGTCTCATTCGGTGGTAATTCTAAACGCAACAACCAGTATTAATATGCCAGCAAAAAGAAACAAGGGCAAAGTGCCCGACAATATTATTGTCCAGAACATCAACATACACAATGCCCCGCACAATACGCAGGACATTCAGAACTGGAAAAGTGCAATCCGCGCTTTCGAGAACATCGTCAACCCTTCACGCACTCTGCTCTACGACCTCTACGAAGACATACTCCTCGACGGACAGATTGAAGCTACCTGGGGAAAACGGCAGGACGCCATTCTCAATAAGGAACTTGTTTTTGTCCGTGACGGAGATGAGGACGATGAAATTACCAAAATGCTCAACTCTCCGGATATGAGAATGCTCATCCGCGAAATCCACAACAGCATAGTCTGGGGTTACTCCCTTATCCAGATAAACAGCATCTGGTATGACGATGAACAGGAAACATACCGCATAGACTTTGACCTCATTCCACGCAAGCACGTACACCCGGAAGACGGATTTGAGTGCGTGTCAAAAGACCAGTCCGTCGCTTCGCGTGACTGGCTGTTCATGGAAGCTCCGCTCTCTAACTATATGATTCGTGTCGGTGACCCTTACGACAAAGGTCTGTTCGTCAAAGCAGCGCAATATGTCATCTATAAAAGAGGAGGCTTCGGTGACTGGAGCCAGTTCGCAGAAATGTTCGGCATGCCGTTCCGTGAAATGATCTATGACGACTATGACGAAGATACTCGTGCCAAACTTGAATTGGGACTTCAGGAATGGAGCGGTGCATACTACAGCATCCACCCGAGAAGCACGGAACTTAAAATTCATGAAACCGGAGGCTCTACCGGAAGCAATGAGGTTTATGACAGGCTCATCCAGGCTTGCGATGCTTCCATCTCAAAAACCATTCTCGGCAATACATTGACCACCGAACAGGGTGACCACGGTGCCCGCTCCCTGGGAGAAGTGCACCTGGAGGTGGAAGAAGCAAAAACTGAAAGCGACAAGCATCTCGTACTGTCTGTCCTTAACACTCAGTTCAGAGCCGTCCTCAAACGGTTCGGTATCAACGTCACCGGTGGCGAGATATGGTACCGTACCCCTGACAAGGACTGGAACGAACTGCAGGCCAAGTGGAACGTCTTAAACTCCATATCTGACAAGGTGCCTGTTGATGATGATTACATCTACGAAGAGTTTGACATTCCAAAGCCGGACAACTACGAGGAAATGAAGGAAGAACTGCGTGTGGCTCACAGTTTCAACCCTTTTGAATCATCATTGAAAAACCCGTTAAACGATGATGACGACAACAGTGAAACTCGGAAAAAACGTTCCGCTCAATCCAACAATCTCATCACGAGGCTGAAGAATTTTTTCGCATAGGGACAGGCTCAGACCTGTCCGCCGCAGAAGCACTCGCCAAACTTGACGAGCTCTATTTCAACAACAGCCCCGTTGAGCTGCTCGATGCGTTGCAAACCTTCCCATTTGTCTATAACCTCTCCAAACGTGAACTCTACGAAAAAGTCATTGAAGAAGTGCTGACCGGGGAAATCAGTGACATACAGCCGGACGTTTACCGGGCTTATTCCGAAAACCTGCGCAAGGCCGTTGCCGGCGTGCTCTCGTCCGACGGGTACGGCGACAAGTACTTCGACCTCCAGGCACAGCTGCAGAGCAACGTCAGCCGCTTTGCCGCCTACAAGGCATACCACCTCACACAACAACTCAAACACCAGCGCGACAAATGGCCGGATGATGAGGACTTCAAAAAAGTGGCAAAGGCGGTAATAAACACCTTCAACCGTTACCAGGCCGCCGAGTACAATACCGCAGTAGCACGATCACGCACTGCCAAACAGTGGACCGACTTCAAAGCTGACCCCATAGCCAACGAACTATACCCGAACCTCAAATGGCTTCCGTCACGAAGTGCAGAACCAAGGATCGAGCACCAGAAGTTCTACGGCCTCGTACTCCCTAAGAAACACCCTTTCTGGCTCCAGAACCAACCCGGCAACCTCTGGAACTGCAAATGCGACTGGGAGGAAACCGATGTCCCCATTGACACCAGGGAACTCACCACTGAGCAGATTGACCAATACTCCAAAAATGGAGGAGGTGTGTGCGCCAAGGGACTCTATGGAAATCCCGTTGAAACAGGCGAAATATTTTATTCCAGACAACCGGGAACTGGAGAGACTGACCATCGTCATACATATTTCAAGCAGGCCAACGATAATGTGCCTACTTTGGTGATTAGAACAGAACGTGAATTGTTCCGTAAAAATCACAAAAACGACACACTGAATCTTAACACCAGTATAGGAAACGTTTTAGTTGACAATATAACCATACAGGAAATAAGCAAGGGTGCGAAAACAGATAAGTCCTATTTCTACAAACAGGAAATAGCACTTCATTTTGATAAATACACTCCGATGCTTGAATTTCAATATGATGAAGCTATTGATTTATCGCATAACAACCATAAAAGCGTATTTTATCAACGAAAAAAACTTTTCTCAAGAATGAAAGTTTATATGCTGAGAATGCTTGATTATGAATTCACAATTAAAATTGGGGAATTTAATGATGGCTCGTTGAATTTGTATGCTATAACAGAACCATAAAAAAAGAAACCGCAGAAGAACAAGGAGTTCTTTCACACTCGGTTTCCGACTGCAAAAATACACTTTTTTCAATACACAGTACAAGAAAAAAAATTTTGTGCTAAAAAAAATCGTAAAAAAAAATGTATAATTTTGCAGCCGTGTTTGATTTGTGAACAAAAGTTATTTTAATATGAAAAATACTTATTCGTTGGAGGAACAAAAACAAGAATTAATAGATCTTGCCGAAAGTAAGTTCGGGGAAGAATATTTTTCTCAATTGGAAAAATCCACAATGGAATATGAAGAAGATGAAGGAGATAATACTCCAGAATACTCATTAATCGTTAACTGCAAGGGAGCCTTCTATGCCAACTAATAACAATATACGCGAAGAAATTCTTAACGCCAAAGGTGCTGCACAAGATAGTATTAGACGAAAGTATATCAAAAGGTTGTCTGATTATACTAAAAGAGATACTATATTATATGTTACAGCCTATGCAACCGGCAAGATGACAAATATCCCAAGTTCTTTTATTTCTGTAATGAATGATGATGTTCAAGGATTTATGTCTGCATTGCACGGATTAAAGAATGACAAATTGGATCTGATTATTCATAGTCCTGGAGGTTCTGCCGAAGCTGCAGAACAATTGGTTAATTATTTAAGATCAAAATATAATCATATTCGAGCAATAATACCACATAGTGCAATGTCAGCTGCAACCATGATTGCATGTGCATGTGATGAAATAGTAATGGGTAAACATTCAGCCATTGGACCAATCGACCCACAAATAACCTTTCCTACACCAACTGGTTATTTCACGGCTCCTGCTCAATCAATCATTAATGAATTTGAAAAAGCAAAACAGGAAATTATTGCGAATCCAAATGTAGCTCCTATTTGGGTTAATAAATTAAAAAATCTCCCACATGGCATCTTGAACATATGCGATAATACAATTCAACTTTCCATTGATAAAGTACTTCTTTGGTTGAAATCATATATGTTTAAAGATGATGAAGATAAAGAGCAAAAATCAGAACGTATTGCTAAATGGCTTGGTACTGCAAGCAACCACTTAACGCATGGAAGACCTATCCCTTATTCTATAGCTGAACAGCAAGGACTTAAAATAATCAAATTGGAGTCTGATCAGGAACTCCAAGAGAGAGTCTTGTCGGTATTCCATGCATCAATGGTTACAATGAATGTGACAAATTGCGTCAAAATAATTGAAAACCAAAAAGGTGTTGGAAACTATTTGCAACTTAATGTTGGAAGATAGTCTTATGTGAATAATTATTACTATAATATACACAAAACGCCCGCATTCCACGGGCGTTTTTTATTTTTGCGGAGCAAAAATAAAAAACAATGTCCCCACAGCAGTTCGCCAGCGAAATTCAGCGCCTCGAAACCGAGTTCAAGGAACTCTTCGCCAACTATGCCCCAACCATAGCCGGCAAGACTGCCGTGTCCTATTTCAAGAAGAACTTCCAGAACGAAGCCTGGGGACGCATCTCCTGGAAGGAAGTGCAACGACGGACCGCAGGCTCCAGCGCCAACAAATATGCTGCCAAACACCATCCGGCACGCACATCCAGGAAAATACTTACCGGCGACACCGGTGACCTTGCACGCTCCATCGAAATCAAGTCCGTTGAAAACGGTCAGGTCGTCATCTGGACCGCTCCCAACGCCTTCGGCTCCAAAGAGCCATACGGCCGCGTACACAATGAGGGCCTCCGCGCCGGCCGCGGCAGCGGCTTTACGATGCCAAAACGTCAGTTTATGGGCACCAGTGACGAACTTAACAAACTCATCATTTCCGAAATCGAACGCAAACTAAAACAAATAGCATCACGATGAAAAAACAGCTTTATCTTGACATCAAGAACCGTCTTAAAGATATCACCGGCGCCGATGGTGAACCGGTGTTCAAACATTTCGACCTCTGGAACCAGCAGGTCGAATTCCTTGAACAGGAAACTCCGTTCCTGACACCGGCCATATTCATCGAGTTCCTCCCGCATGAATGGAAAACGCTCGGCAACAGACGACAGCACGCCGTGCTCAACACACGCATTCACATCGTAACGGAATGGTTCGCAGGAACTGCCGACTACACACCTACAGAGCAGCAGGCCCTTCAATACCTGGATATCGTGGATGTCGTAGTTGCCGCCATGCAGAACTTCTCCGCATCCTCTACCAACTCCTGGATGAGAACACGGACCGTACCGAACCATAACCACGAACGCTTCGTGGACAATATCGAGGAATATACCTGCGACCTCGTGGACGATTCTGCTGTAAACGGAAACATTGCGCAGGTCATCGCAGAACCTGTCGTAACGGTTTCGGAAGACTAATCAAAAAGGGAAAGCTGTTTTCTGCTGGTTTTCAGTCTGCGTGCCTCGGCAGATGCGGCCTGACGCTCCGCCTCCGCAATCTGTCTGTCAAGACTCGGCATATTGATAATCTTGATGAATGTAGCATAACTCATCGGATAAACCGGATTCACATATCTGCGCCAAACCGCAGCATAGGTCGTCCAGCCCTCCTCGTAATGCTCATTCACTATGTCAACCACCTTCTTGCAGTATAGCAGGTGGTTCAGTCTGTTTCTGGCCATATTCTGTTTCTTTTGCCGCAAAAATAAAAAAACGGCCGCATCCCTGCAAGCCGTTCTGCCTCATTGTCAATAACTTTTTTATTGATCTATCTTTGCTGGTATCAATTCAGGATGCAAATCAAGGAATGTTTTTATGGCAACAACATCATCATGGATTTCCTCCAATTGAGTCTTTCGCTGTTCACAAGGAAGTCCTTCCATCGATGTGCCTATATTTTCCAGGGATTTCTCAAATCCGCCAATCTTCTTACCGATTTTGTATAAGAAAGAGAAAACACCTATCGTGGCAACCAAGGATATTATAGAAATAATGATTTCAAATGTTGTCATAGTTTCGTTGTTGAATGAAGCTACAAAAATATAAAAAATCCGATTGGGTAAAACCCAACCGGATAAATATTTTTTACTACACCAGTATCCCGGCAAACTTCCGGAACTCGTACTCGTCCATTATCTCGTTTAACTGCCGGTTAAACGATGGATCCATGGCAATTAAATCCTCCATCAGCCCTTCTCCGTGAACAGCACTCGAGTGATTCATGTAGCCTATCTCCTCTGCAATCAGCCGGTACGACGCTCCGAGCTTCCGCCCTATGTAGGCAAACATCGCTTTCTTGTCGCTGACACTTCGGAGTTTCGTCTTCACCTTGAACTCACAGCCGTAGTAGCTCACCATCACATCGTACAGCAGTTTCAAATCAGCGGCCATAATTCATCGCATTGTATATGTTGCACTCCCTGTTTATCTGGTTGAACAGCTCCTGCTGGAGACGGATGCCTAACGACTGCGGCATGGGGTCGTCCGTGGCAAGCAGGGTGGGAACAATCCAGTCCGTCATAACGAAAGCCTCCACGGCGCTGAACTGAACCGTGTACCTCTCTTTGTCCGGGCGGTACATATTACGCAACCGGCTCCAGATACGCTCCAGCGAATCCATCACCATCAAATCCATAACGCAGTTCGACGCGCCGTGATCACGGGCCGCATTCACGGCAGTCATACCAAGCACCCGCATCTCTACACCATTCAACCTAATCTTAAACCTATTCATAATTATTCATTATTCATTATTCACTATTCATTATTCATTATTCCACAGCTGGTCATTCAAGTACGTCGTCGCATACTTCTTCATAATCCCTCCCGGGATGCTGGCGAAATACTTCGGCACGAAATGATACGCGCGTATCTGCTCCGACTTCGGCATCCTGTCCCATACCTTCTTGGTCTTCACGCGTGATGAACGAGCCTTGTCGTTGTAGCGGTCCCAGAATGCCTGGAAATCCACCTTTTCGATAATCTCCACCACCTTGGCACTCGTGCCCGGTAAATGCTCCATCGACTTCGCATTGGCGGGCAGGTGCTGCATAATCCAGTTCGCCTGGCCCACATTGATTTCGGCGCCGCTGTAATCCACGCCGGCAAAACGGTCGTCATCGCCAAACTTATACACGACAACGCCTTTGTACTTGTCACTTGTAACTTCAAAAATTCTCATAACTGCAATCCTTTTATTGGTTAATTGTTTTGCTTTGGTCTATAGTTCATAACCCTCATGCCGAGATGCGTGGCAACTGCCCATTCCAGATGCGCGCCCCTGCTGTCCGTCCAGTCTGGGAGCATGCATATTGCATCGCAAGTCACCAGCTCCGCCAGACACACCCGCATGCATCTGCTCCAGCTCCACGAGGTGCTGCACAGGCGCAACGGATTTACCACCTCATAACCCTGGTTCTTCAGCCAGAACTCTGCCATCCCGAACTTCGTGAACACGTCGCCCATTGGGAGGCCTGTAACCTTGCCGGCTATATACACCTTCATTGGATGCCTCCTTTGGGTTCCGGGTGACTCAACTTGGTTACGTTGGCGGCACGGTAATAGCCGTTCTTGCCATCCTCGCGCTCATAGTCGCGGCACTTCTTAGTGTCGCACACAACATCCGGACTGTCCGCGAATATGCAGTACGCGCAAGCGGGCCATTCTCCGTTATACTCCACGAACACATATTTGTCATCTTTACTCATCTTTACCATAATTGTTCATTATTCGTTATTCATTATTC
>JAZRYC010000135.1:0-2398 GCA_045600525.1 Bacteroidales bacterium | reverse complement strand
GATTTCAGTATGGTAATCATTCGGATAGTTTGGTGTAACACCTATGTAAACCACATTCCATTTTTGGCGGTTGTTGTCCGCTTGAACCAAGGGGAAATAGTCAAGAAAACGTGGGTTCTTGTAAAGCAGTTCCTCGTCCTGCCAAACCTCCACCAAACGGTATTCCGGCCCGTTGTCAGGCTCATACTGAATGAGATACAACAGGCTATGCGTGCTTCCAATGCCTTCAATCCATTGGTAATCATAATAATTCCCATTGTCGCAGTTGTTGCTAAACCAAAACACTTTCCTTGTGCTGCCGTTGAGTTGCATTTCGGCGGTATCGAATACGACATGAGGCGTTAGACCAATCGTCTGAAACACATCGCACACCGAAAGCGAGAAATCGTAAAGGGGATATTCGGTGTTTGCCTCACAATCATAATGCAAGGGCCACGGGGCATCAATGGCATCTACGAACGATATGAAATAGCATTTGCCGTCCCCGTCCTCACGGATGCCGCCGAAGCACTCGCCTTCGATGGGATAACCCAAATGAGAGCAATTGATGACTTTCTTGTAAGCCATCTCGTTCACCAGCGTATCGCCCTTGATACCCAACTGGTAATAGGTGGAGTCCTCGTACATGGAGCGGTAGAACTGCACCCATGCCGTGTTTTCCAGGGGGAAATTCCCTAGGAAATAATCCGCATCGCGAACGCTCTTCCAATACTCTCCACCTCCGTCGAAATACAGATGGTTGTCATATCCTTTTAAAAGGCGAGGATTTTCGCCGCCTGGAGCAATATCAACAAGGGGAAGGTGCTCTCCTAACTCGGTGAAATGCTCGCCATGGTCGGTGGAATAGGAAAGAACAGCCTGAAGTCCCATGAAGTGAGGCGTGTAAACAATTCCTTCATCGCTGATGGCCAAGCTCGTTCCATCAAATAAATAGAAGCCTGGAACATGCTGGAAACCAACACTACTTCCATCGGCATTATAGCCACAAGCCGCCACATTTCACTCAGGGTCGAAGGCCATGTCATTAATGCTAATGCCTTCAAAGGCAACAAGTTCCCAATTTTGTATGTCTGACAAAGTAGAATGATAAATGCCGACGATATTCATTATGTAGTAGGCGACGCTGACATACACATCGCCGTTTTCATTGACCAAAAGATCGCTGACTGATTCAGAGTTTTCGAGAAAATCAAGAATCCACCCTTCCCATGTCTCGCCACCGTCAAGAGTATAGGAGATTTCCCCGTTTTCAGCCCAAACCACCATAATGTCGTTGGTTGGGACGCAAAGACCTGCTTTATCAGGCATTGCACATGAGGAAATTGTCGTGGTTTGCTGCCATGTGTCGCCGCCATCGTCGGAATACACTACAGTCTGCTGGTTGTCGTTAAAGACACAGATTTTTCCTTCAGGGCTAACCGCAAAGCATGACGAATTAATATGACCAATAAAACCCGTTTCCTGGCCTAATACAATCTGCCATGTTTCGCCATCGTCTTGTGAGCGAGCCAGTTTGCCATATTCGTCAAAGGCAAAGATGCTTCCATCAGGGCCGACACCCAATATTGCCGTGCCGTTGATAGGCTTCCAAATGTTCTGCGCCTTAAGGATGCCAAGGCAGCCGAGGCAAAGGATGATGATTGATACTAACTTTTTCATAGGTATAATTATTTGATTGTTAATTATTAGATTTCATTTTCATTTAACTACAGATTTTACAGATTGTACCGATTTCTTCCCTGAGAATTTAGGGGTCGCAGGCTCCCGATTGATACGGATATACTGTCACAGGCGGAAATCTGTAATAACTGGACGCTTGCGTCCTGCAAATTTCTCGTCGTATATCTGTCAAATCTGTGTAATCTGTAGTTTCTCATAAGATATTATTTGTTTTGTGACTAAACTGCATTGACGATTTCCTCAAAGGTGCGGTTATCATCACCAAGGTCCATCTTCATCTGTTTTATGCGGGTTTTGCGTTTGTAATAAGAGTCGGTTTGGGTGTCCAACAGGATGGAAATCACCTGGTTGGAGAAGCCGTTCTTGGAGAGGCAGCAGATGCGCACGTCCCACTTGCTGAGTTTAGGATAGAGTTGCAACAGCCGCTGCGAGAAGCCGTCGAAGACCAAGTCGGTGAGGCTGATGAAGTCGTTCCAGTCGTTGTCGGTCAGCTCGAAATTGAGCGAGTCATTGTTCACTTCTTCCGTGAGGGCTTGCGCTGTGGTCATAATCTTGTTTCGCGTCAAGATTTTCTGGATCGACATCAAATCCATCGGTGGAAGGGTCTGCTGCTGGCGGCGTAGTTCATCGTTGGTGCGGATCAGGTTCTCCATGTCGCTCACCAACTCGTGGATGCGGTTCTGGTCGCGCACCACTTGCCGCCCAAAGTGCTCCATCT
>JAZRYC010000134.1:0-7603 GCA_045600525.1 Bacteroidales bacterium | reverse complement strand
CAGCGAAGTCCTTGCGGATTTCAGTACCGTAGATGGTGTTGTTGGTTGTGATGTGGAAATAGTCAGCATCAGCAGGGACTGTCCAGCCCTTAGGAATGTAGTTGAAAGTCTTGTCTTCAGAAGAAGCAACGATTTCAACTTTACCAAAGTTACCAGCTTCTTTAGCGGCTTTCTTAGCCCAAACGCCGGTCTTCAAATAAGCGGCTTTGGTTTTCATCAAGTTAGCGGGAACCATGCAGAATTGTGTGCTGGCACCACCACCGAGGAATAATACTTCGTATTCATCAGGGATGTTCAAAAGGTCGCGCCACAATTGACGTGTTTCAGCCATAACTCGTTCCCAACCTGGAGTACGGTGAGAAATTTCCATCAAACCGACACCTGTGTTGTCAAAATTACGGATAGCGTTGATTGTAGATTCAACAGCTTCTTTCGGGAGGACGCAAGGTCCTGCGTTAAAATTGTGTACTTCTTTCATAATTAGATAATTACGTTTATTTTGTGAATAATATTGTTTATTTTATAAAGTGGTGCAAAGATACAAATTTAAATTAGTCTTCGCACGTAATATTTTTGATGTTAGGGCAGGCGTATCAAATTATTTTGGAATTATTTTTTTTGTCCTGATAAGATTCCTTTACCACGCTGTGCTTCGTTCGGAATGACGAAGTCGTCATCCAACAAGAACTGGCGGCGGTCAGTCTTTGTAGTACGATACAACTAACCATTTCTCCCACTATTTGCAGGCACAAAAAAAGGAGAAAACTGAAGTTTTCTCCTTGGTACCGAAGGCCGGGATCGAACCGGCACGAGTGTTACCTCATTGGTTTTTGAGACCAACGCGTCTACCTATTCCGCCACTTCGGCTTAGCGGGTGCAAAAATACACTTTTTTTTCAAAGTCCTATCTTTGTTCCGTATTATTTGCCAACTATTTGATTGATAACAAATAATAACTCATAATTACTTTTCCATCCACCCTTTGATGACGTCCAATGTGGCGGCAGGAACATCCAACTTGAGTTTCTTGCGCATTCCGCCAAGGTCGTTCAACAATTTATTGGGATTGGCCTGTTTCAATTGATCCACCGTCAGAATGTTCAGCTTTTTCAAAGCGGGAATCCAGGCGGCATCCATACCAAGGGCAATAAAATCTTCATCCTTACTGGTTTCCACCTTCTTTTCCGGACGCATCTGCGGGAAGAACAACACATCCTGAATAGAGGGTGAATTGGTCATAATCATGGCCAGACGATCGATACCAATGCCTAAACCGGCTGTCGGCGGCATACCTATTTCAAGGGAACGCAGGAAGTCCTCGTCCAAGACCATGGATTCCGTATCGCCGCGCTTGCCCAGCTCCAGTTGGTCTTCAAAACGCTTGCGCTGGTCTATCGGATCGTTTAATTCAGAATAGGCGTTGCAGATCTCCTTGCCGTTGCACATAGCCTCAAAGCGCTCCGTAAGGCCTGGTTTGGAACGATGTTTCTTGGTAAGCGGAGACATTTCAATGGGATAATCGTAAATGAAGGTCGGCTGAATCATCTTAGATTCACAGGCTTCTCCGAAAATCTCATCAATAAGCTTTCCCTTGCCCATGGTTTCGTCCACCTTCACGCCCAATTGGGTAGCGAAAGCTGCCAGTTCGGATTCTCCCATGTTGGAAATGTCGGTACCTGTATAGGCCTCAATAGCCTCAAACATCGTATAGCGTTTCCATGGACGTTTGAAATCAATGACGTTCTCGCCCACCTGCACCTTGGTATCGCCATGAAGGGCCAGGGCAATGCGCTCGACCATTTCCTCCACGGTGTTCATCATCCATTCGTAATCCTTATAGGGAACGTATAATTCCATCTGCGTGAATTCGGGATTATGGAAGCGATCCATCCCCTCATTGCGGAAGTCTTTGGAAAATTCATATACCCCATTAAAACCACCAACGATGAGTTTTTTAAGATACAGTTCATCTGCAATGCGCAGATAGAGTGTCATATCCAGGGTGTTGTGATGAGTTTTGAAGGGGCGGGCGGCAGCTCCTCCGTAAAGCGGTTGCAGAATCGGGGTTTCCACTTCCAGATAGCCCTTTTCGTTCAGAAAATTACGCATCGTGTTCACCAACAGCGTACGTTTGATAAAGGTGTCCTTCACCTGTGGATTGACGATCAGGTCAATGTAGCGCTGACGATAGCGTTGCTCCGGATTTTGGAAGGCGTCATATACCTGGCCGTCTTTTTCCTTGACGATGGGCAGTGGACAGACGGATTTGCAGAGAATGGTGAATTCTCTAACATGGACACTGATTTCCCCCATCTGCGTCGTAAAGACAAAGCCCTTCACGCCAATAATGTCGCCAATGTCGAGTTTCTTGAATACGCTGTTGTACATGGTCTTATCCTCACCCGGACAGATTTCATCGCGTTTGGCGTAGATTTGTATTCTGCCTACGGAATCCTGGATTTCATAAAAGGAAACGGCCCCCATGATGCGCTGATTCATAATACGACCCGCAATACTTACTTCTTGGAAAAGAGTATTGTCGTTAGGGAATTTCTCCAGAATTTCCTGGGTGGTGGCGTTTACTTCGTATTCGGCAGCGGGATAGGGATTTATGCCGAGATTCAATAGGTCTTCTAATTTCTTTCTGCGGATGATTTCCTGTTCTGATAATTCAATAGCCATATTTTTGGTTTTTAGGCGGCAAAAATACAAAAATAAACTTCAAAAAAAAAGCCCCTTCACAAGGAAGGGGCTTATCATATGTCAAATGAAATTATTTAACAACAACTTTGGAAGTGTAAATCTTACCGTTTTGAGAAACCTTCAACATGTAAACACCAGTGTGAAGATTTGAAGTATTGATCACGGTGCTGTTGGTAGCGGTTTCGCTGTAAACTTGTTGGCCAACGAGGTTGAAGAGTTGGATAGTAGCCTGAGCGTCACCAGCGAGATCAACATGAAGCGTGGTGGTAGCAGGGTTAGGATATACAGAAATGGTTTCTGCATCTTCTTCTTCAACACCTACGAGAGAACAATCGTTACAGGAAATATGAAGATTCAATTCAGGTTTTTCGTTACCAGCTTCAGCATAAGTGTTAGCACTATAAACACCGAACCAACCGTCTTCTGGATCGCAAGTTCCATTGTCGGCAAAAAGACCCCATTGAACATCATTCAAGATAGCAGGTGTGCCCCAAGGATAAGCATAATCAGCACGAGGATCTGAATAAAGAAGGCTACCGAATTGATTATAGTCTTCACCAATATAGGCGATTCCTTCCGTAGTATTACCAGGAACAAAGGTATAGGTAACAGCCATTCTGTTACATTTCACATTGTGCAAAGCATCCGGTGTGGGAACTCTCAAATAATACATGCTATTACCTTCTGTAGTATCTTCATATGTGAAAAGAACGGTGTCATAAACGATTACTACGTCAGAACCAAGGGTAGGATTGGAATCAGGAGAAGCATAAGCGGCGTTCATAATGGTATAATCAAAAGGAACATATAACATTTTGAAAGCTTCACCTGCTGAATTACTCAAAGTGTGAACAGGTTCTTCATCCATATTGAGAACGTAAGCGAAGAACAAAGTATCCACAACATCTTCGGGAACATTGGTTCCTCTGCTGTAATAATAAACAATACAAGTAGAGTCAATGCTATAGTTGGCATCTGCCAAATAAGGAATGTTATAATCGGCATACATTTCCTGACCATAGTAATAGTCATTCCAACCAGAGTGAGCCCAGTCGTAAATTTGGCCGCTAGAGAAAATCTGGCTGTTCATAGTCGTATCCGTGAAGCGGAAATAAGCATTCAAATTGGCAACACTTACCGGTGTCCAATAGTCAAGATCGTCCGTACCGCTTTCTCCATAGTAAGCATTGGCAACGCCTTCGATAAGGTTGAACCAGAAAGCGCCTTGTGCTTTGGAATTGTTAACCGTGTTTAATTTGGTGGTCGGTTTGGAATAACGAGCACCTGCATCTTTGATTGTTCTAACTGTGGCAATCTGAGCTAATGCTGCAGAAGACACAAATAAAACAGCTACCAAAAGAGTAAAGATTCTTTTCATTTGTTTTGTGTTTTTTGATTTATACTAAAGTTTAATAATTGCTCTATACAAAAAGCGCGCAAATATACACTTTTTTCTCAAGAAATCCCACCAAAAAGATTTTTTAGTTTTTTTAAGACTCTTCTGAGAAGTTGTCGATTTCCTCTCTCAGGTTCTCCATAATGAAATTCTGACGGTCCATCGTGTTGTTGCCCATATAGTACTCGATAATATCGTCAATATTGGCAGAAGGATCCAGCACCACGGGTTCCAGGCGGATGGATTTGCCAATGAAGTTCTTAAATTCCTGTGGATCGATTTCACCCAATCCCTTGAATCGGGTAATTTCCGGTTTTCCGCCGAGTTTCTTAACGGCTTTCATCTTTTCCTCTTCGGAGTAGCAATATAGTGTTTTCTGTTTGTTGCGCACGCGGAACAACGGAGTTTGAAGCACGTATACGTGTCCCGAGCGAACCACGTCGGGGAAAAGTTGCAGGAAGAAAGCCAGCAGTAGCAGGCGGATATGCATGCCATCCACATCGGCATCCGTGGCGATAACTATATTGTTATATCTCAATCCTTCCAAACCGTCTTCCAAATTCAAGGCAGCCAAAAGCAGACTCAACTCCTTGTTTTCGTAAATGGCGCTCTTCTTTTTGATGATGTTCGCCGGCTTGCCCATCAAACTGAACACGGCCTGCGTATTAGCATCTCGAGAATGGGTAATGGAACCTGACGCGGAAATACCCTCGGTAATGAAAATCATCGTTTCCAGGCCACGAGGATCGTTGGTGTTGAAATGATAACGACAATCACGCAGTTTGCTGTTGTTGAGGCTCACCTTTTTCTGCAGTTCCTTCGACTGCTTCTTCATATTGGCAATCGCCGTTCTTTCCTTTTCAGCCTCTTGGATTTTCTTCAGAATAATATCTGCCACATCCTGATGTTTGTGCAGATAATTGTCCAGCAGGCGGCCGATCACATCGTTTACATAATTTCGGATAGTTTGACCGCCGGGTTCCATATAATCCGATCCCAATTTCGTTTTCGTTTGAGAATCAAAAATAGGGTCCTTTACCTTAATGGACATGGTGGCGGCGATGGAATTCCGAATGTCGCTGGGTTCGAAATTCTTCTTATAGAAATCCCTAAAGGTTTTCACCACGGCTTCGCGCATGGCCTGTTGGTGGGTTCCACCATGTTCCGTATATTGGCTATTCACGAAAGTATAATACTCTTCGCCATATTTCCGGTTGGTATGGACCATGGCAAATTCGAAATTCTCGTCTTTTATGTAGATGGGTTCATACAGACGGTCCTCGCCTGTCTTTTTATTCAGCAAATCCAGCAGACCGTTTTTAGAAAAGATCTTCTTCCCGTTAAAATTGATAGTCAGACCACGATTCAGATACACATAGTTCCACAAAAGGTTTTCGATGTAATTGGTGTACCATTCAAAATTCTCGAAAATCGTATCATCGGGAAGGAAGGAGGCCATCGTTCCATTTTTTTCTTCCGTCGGCTCAATCGGATATTCTTTGACGATTTTACCACAAGAGAACTCGGCACGTTTCAACTGGCATTCACGAACACTCTGCACAAGCATATTGGAGGAAAGGGCATTCACGGCCTTCACACCGACGCCGTTCATACCGATGGAGGCAAAATCACCCTTGAAGTTGCGTCCGGTGTTCATCTTGGAATAGCAGTCCACCACCTTATTCAATGGAATGCCACGTCCATAGTCGCGTACGGTTACGCGTTTTTCCTTGATAGTTACATCAATGGCCTTGCCGTAGCCATTCATAAATTCGTCAATGGCATTGTCCATGACTTCCTTAAGAAGCACGTAGATTCCGTCATCATGCGAAGAACCGTCACCGACCTTGCCGATATACATACCGGGGCGGGTGCGAATGTGCTCGTCCCAATTCAGGGTGATAATATTATCGTCTTTGTATTCGGACATACTTTATGTTTTCTATAATGAACTAAAAATTTTGTTCGGAAATCTCTGCATTTCCAACAATCTTTTGATCACTATTGCTTGCTGATAACCACTTGCAACTTCACATCTTCCAAATCCAACTCGACAGCATTGTCCACCTTTTCAGCAATGGTCAATGAAGTACAGAGGGTTTCGTTGCAGATGTAGCTTTCGAAAGCTTTCAAAGCCGGCGTCACAGAAGCATCTTCGGCTACCGTGATTTGAATGTGGTCCAAAACTTCAAAGTTGTTCTCCTTACGGTAGGTCTGAACCTGTTTTACAAATTCGCGGGCATAACCTTCGTTCTTCAGTTCTTCGCTCACTTCGATATCCAAAGCCACGGTCAAAGCATCTTGATTGGCGACCACCCAGCCCGGGATGTCCTGAGCCTGGATTTCCACGTCGTCAACGGTGATTTCCACCGGTTGTCCTTCGATGTCGAATGCAATCTTGCCGTCCTTCTCGATTTGCGCGATTTCGGCTTGCGAGAAGGCGGTGATCTTGGCAGCCACCAACTTCATAATCTTGCCGTACTTCGGTCCCAATTTCTTGAAATCAGGCTTGATACGTTTTACAAAGACACCGTCTTCGTTGCTGACAAATACCAGTTCCTTGACGTTGACTTCGTGCAAAATCAAATCCTGAACGAGGGAAATCTGCTGTTTGAAGCGCTCGTCCATAAACGGAATCATAATCTTGGCCAGCGGCTGACGCACTTTCAAGTTCGTCTTCTTTCTCAAAGAGAGAATCATAGAGCAGAACTGCTGTGCCAACTGCATTCTTTCTTCCAAAGCCTTGTCAATCAGCTCCTCGTGAACTTCCGGATAGGAAGCCAAGTGGATGGATTCGTACGGCTCGCGACCCGTGATGGTGTTCAAATCCAGATAGAGCTTGTCCATAAAGAACGGCGCGATTGGGGAGGCAATCTTGGCGATGGTTTCCATACAGGTATATAAGGTCTGATAAGCGGAGATTTTGTCTTCCGTATATTCGCCCTTCCAGAAACGGCGACGGCACAAACGCACGTACCAGTTGCTGAGATATGCATCCACAAAGTCTTGGATTTCACGACCCACCTTCGTAGGTTCGTAGTCGATATAGTTTTCTTGGCAGTGTTTTACCAAGGTGTTCAATTCAGAGAGGATCCAACGGTCGATTTCCGGACGTTTTTCGAACGGAATGTCGGCTTCCTTGTAGGTGAAACCATCGATGTTGGCGTACATTGCGAAGAAGTTGTAGGTGTTGTACAGCGTGCCAAAGAACTTGCGTTGTACTTCACCGATGCCGGCCTCGTCAAACTTGAGGTTGTCCCACGGCGAAGCGTTGGTGATCATATACCAGCGGGTGGCATCCGGACCGTATTTCTTCAGTACTTCGAACGGATCCACGGCGTTGCCGAGACGCTTGGACATCTTGTTGCCCTGCTTGTCGAGCACGAGGCCGTTGGAAATCACAGACTTGAAAGCCACGCTGTCGAACAGCATCGTAGCGATGGCGTGCAAGGTGAAGAACCAGCCGCGCGTTTGGTCCACGCCTTCCGCGATGAAGTCGGCCGGG
>JAZRYC010000133.1:0-7652 GCA_045600525.1 Bacteroidales bacterium | reverse complement strand
CTCTTGCCTTCCATTTTGTCGCCGTTTTGTTTTACCATGCGTTCAACATAGTAAATAGCGCCGAAACCGGTAGCTTCCGGACGGATGAGGGAACCACCCCAACCATAGGATTTACCTGTCAAAGCACCCGTGCTGTGTTCGCGAGCGAGTTTCTTGTAAGCACCGTAGAGGTAACCGATTTCACGACCACCAACGCCTACATCGCCTGCAGGGCTGTCTTGGTCAGCACCGATGTTGCGCCACAATTCATACATGAAAGCTTGGCAGAAACGCATGATTTCAGCATCAGATTTTCCTGTGGGATCGAAATCAGCACCACCCTTGCCACCACCGAGAGGCAGATTGGTCAAAGAGTTTTTGAAGATCTGTTCGAAACCTAAGAACTTCAACATGGAAACGTTAACTGCCGGGTGGAAACGGAGACCGCCTTTGTATGCGCCGAGAGCAGCGTTGTATTGTACACGGTAACCCAAGTTTGTGCAAACTTCACCTGCATCGTTTACCCACGTAACGCGGAATGTGAAGATACGATCCGGTTCAACAAGACGTTCAATGATTCTTGCTTTTTCGAATTCAGGATGTTGGTTGTAAACGTCTTCGATAGTTACGAGGACTTCTTCTACAGCCTGCAAATACTCTTTTTCGCCTGGATGTTTGGCTTCCAGGTTAGCCATGATTTCACTTACTTTCATATTACTATAAATTTTTAATAAGGTTAGTAAACGTGTTTTTGCCTTTTTCAAGGTGGGTGCAAAGGTATAAAATTTATTATCATCTTCAACTGTAAAATGGAATTATTTCTTGTTGATTTTTTGCTGATATTTGCATCCTCGTTTTTTGCTGTTTTTTTAACCGTTTTTTTATGAAAAACAATTCCTCTTTTAGATTCACTTTTGTTACGACGCCTCTTTGCTTTACGGCTGTGTTCCTCCATGCGGATGTGCTGATGAGACCGTCCATAACATTTGACAGTGGCTCCATCAAAGTGGATAAGAAATAACGACGTATTTTTATTCAGGCATTACCAATTATATTATTATGCTTTTAAATAAATTAGAACATTACCGTATATTCCTCGCCTCCAAGTCTCCTCGGCGGCGAGAACTGATGAGCGACATGGGCCTTGATTTTGAAATCATTTCCACGGATGTGGAAGAAAATTACGACCCATCCTGGTCACCCGAGGAAGTGGTACAATATCTTTCACGTCTCAAACTTTCTCCGATAAATATGACAAAGTATTCGGGAAACACGATTTTCGTGGCATGTGACACGATTGTGGTGGTGGATGGGAAGATCTTGGGCAAACCCGGAGATGATGCTGAGGCGATAGCTATGTTGCGTGCTTTGTCAGGACATACGCATCGCGTACTCAGCGGTCTGACTGTCGCCACACCGCTGAAAAGCCTTACGGATTATCGTGCCTCCGAAGTGGTGTTTGACACGCTGTCGGAAGAAGAGATGGAGTACTATGTTCGCCAATACAAACCATTGGATAAGGCAGGTGCCTATGGCGTGCAGGAATGGATCGGCTGTGTGGGCATACAGTCTATCAACGGCTCTTTCTACAACGTGATGGGACTGCCCACCCGGCTGCTCTGGCGGATGCTGAAAGAGGTGACGGGGGAACTTTGACATTGATCATTTGTGTGGCTATAGCATTGAATTTGTTTCACTCCTACGAAAAATAGGATAAGCCCCTGACGTCAATCCCAAGGAATTTGGTATAGAAGATGCCGATTATTGGAAACAAAAATATGAATCCGGAATTAAAAAAATAGAATAATAACAATTAATTAAATTATTATGGATACAGAACGAATTACCCCTTCGCACATCACGACATTGAAACCGAATGAGATTTTTGTGTTTGGCAGTAATTTGGCGGGCGCTCACGGCGGTGGCGCGGCGCGTGCGGCATTGAACCATTTCGGTGCGATATGGGGACAGGGAGTCGGCCTTCAGGGACAAAGCTATGCCATTCCTACCATGCATGGCGGCCCAGAACGTATTCAGCCATACGTGGATGAATTTATCATATTTGCGGAAGAACATCCTGACATGAACTTCTTGGTGACGCCTATCGGATGTGGCATCGCCGGATTCACTCCAGCAGAAATTGCTCCATTGTTTGCCCGTGCCAAAGATCTTGAGAATGTCTGGCTGCCTAAAGATTTTAGAACCCTATTGTAATTTAATTTCTTAGTTCCTTAACTTTTTTTCTCACATCTGTATAAAAAGCCAATCTCTAATAGTTCACTTTAAACACCTGCTTCTTCTGCATCATGAACATTACTAATCCGCGCAGCGTTAGGAAGATGAGAAAGGCAATCCATAAACCGTCGTTTCCTAAGGGACCTTTTAAAATGAAGTAGAAGAGGAAAAACGCACTGGTGGAGATGAACATGGTGTTGCGCATGGCGGCCGAGGCGGTGGCTCCAATGTAGATGCCGTCGTAGATGAAGGCCGCAAATCCGGTGAACGGCACCAAGACAGTCCATAAGATGTATTCCATAGCGGTGTCAATAACCTGCTTGTCGTTGGTGAGTATCCGCAGCAGCCATTGCCCACAGGTGGCGTAAATCACAGTGAAGGCGGCGGCTAAGCCCACACCCCACAAGAGCAATTTGCGCACGGATTCTTTTAGATGCTCGCCGTCGTGCGCACCAATGAAACGACCTACCAGCGATTCGCCGGCGTAGGCAAATCCGTCCATGATGTAGGATAACAGCGTGAACAACTGCATGAGCAGCGTGTTGGCTGCTAAGATATTGTCGCCCATGTTGGCAGATATGTATGGTATGAAGGTGAATACGGCGATT
The DNA here is from genome assembly GCA_045600525.1 of Bacteroidales bacterium. Taxonomy (GTDB): domain Bacteria; phylum Bacteroidota; class Bacteroidia; order Bacteroidales; family WCHB1-69; genus F23-D06. Next base: position 4,830 of record JAZRYC010000133.1, on the reverse strand, counting down.
AAGCAGATGGAGCGTAGGAAGATGTCGGAATTGACTTTGAAGAATCGCATCATCTCGTTGAGTTTCAAACTCTCTTTGATATGGATTTCGTGACGTAATTCGCCGTAATGGTGGAACCACATGAAGATGGCCATGGCCATACCGCTGTATTGGGCTATGACCGTGCCCCAGGCCACGCCTGCGATGCCGGTATGGAAAACAAATACGAATATCAATGAGCAGATGATATTGACGATGTTCAGCAGAATGGCAATCCACATGGGCGTCTTGGCGTCCTGCATCCCGATAAACCAACCCTTGACTACATATAATCCCAAGGTGGCTGGTGCCGCCCAAATGCGGATGTAGAAATAGGTCAGCATGAGCTGGATGGACTCCGGACTGCTGTGGATGAACCGCTTGCAAAGCAGCCCGATAGGCCATTGCAACAGGATGAGGCATACTGCTACAAGGAGGGCAATGGACATGCCGCGAACTAAGATATGGAGATACTCTGCTCGGTCTTCGGCTCCGTAAGCCTGAGCCGTAAGGCCACTGGTACCGGCACGTAAAAAACCAAATCCCCAATAGATGAGGTTGAATACCATGGTGGCCAAGGCAATGGCCGCAATGTAACTGGCGTTACCGATGTGTCCGACAATCGCCACATCCACCATGCCCAAAAGGGGCACGGTGATGTTGGTGATGATACTGGGTATGGCTAAACGTAATATTTGTCGGTTCATTATTCCTCTTCAATGCCGAGGGCTGCTTTCAAATCAGCAGGAGCATCCTTCATTGGGGTGGAATCTGACGGACGGAGGAAGTTGGATTCCTTTACCTTTTTGCTTGGAGTGATGGACGTTGCATACTGAACCAAGGTGTACTTCGTTCCGTTAAGGTCTTGTTCGATTTCTGTGCGGAGAGGATACCCTTTGAGACCAGGATACTGACTGAAGTTGATGTTTTCACCAAGCATGAGGTCGTCTGTAACCCAGAGGATGGCATGGCTCTCTTCATCTGATTCCAAGTCGGTGATGGTGAGAACGACTTTCTTGCAAGTATAATCTAAGATGGTCATTGTTTCATCTGTGTAATTGAAATCTATTTTGGCCAATTCAAATGTCTTTTTGATAGCATCTGCATCTTTTTCTACATAATACTTGCCGTATCCGGGAATGCCGATGATGGTGGTGGCCAGGTTGTAGTCACCATTGGTGATGTTGATGATGTCCACACCTCCTTGGTTGATGGCGGTCTTGGTGTTGTTGCCCATGATGGTGACTTCCTGGGAAATGGCGGCTAATTCAGCAGCAATATTGGGATCATTAATACCTTCAGCGCTCATCTCAAAAATGATGGTGCCAGCAAAGGGTTTCTGTGCGAAGGTGACAATGGTGCCGAATAACATAATTACGGCCATCCATAAAGTGATTTGTCTTTTCATTGTATTAAATTTTAATGTGAATAATTTTCAAAAAGCGCGCAAAGATACAAAATAATATAAATGTTGTCTTTTTTAGCGATGGTTTATGAATTCTTCGTCGGTAAGAGTTAGTAAAAAGGCTTTTAGATCGGCAACGTCGGATGGCGAAAGGAGTACTCCGCCGTCATTGGCATGGTGCATGAGGGGACTGATATAGGGACTGGTCTGCACTTGAAGGTTGTAGAAATCCAAAACTTCGTCCAATGTCTTGAATCGTCCGTCATGCATATAAGGAGCGGTTACGGCGACATTGCGTAGCGAAGGGGCGCGATATGCGCCATGATCAGCAACATGATGTGTGAAACCATACCGATCACCGGCGTCTGTTGGAATGGCGTCCAAACCATTGTTGTAGAAAAGATTTGTCGTAAAAAGAGGCGAACCTTCGCTGCCGTGGCAGTGGAAGCAGTCGGCCCCCTCTTCGGTGGTGAATAGGACGTATCCGTGCAGTTCCTGTGGCGTTAGTTGAACCTTTCCTTGCAGATATTGGTCGAATTTGGAGTTGCTGGAAATTAAGGAACGCACGTATTGGGCAATGGCTTTCTGGATGCGTTCGAAGGTGATTTCTTCGCTGCCGAAAGCCTTTCTGAAAAGTTCCGGATATCTGTTGTCGGCCTGAATGGCAGCCACTGTGCGTTGTTCCGTGCTTCCCATTTCGTCTTCTGCCACAATGGCCATGCGGACGATGTCTTCAATGTTTTGATATCCTTCATCATTCTCTGGACAGATGCTTCCATTCCAAAAGTATCCTTCGTGATTGAAAACAAGGTTGGTCAAAGGCATGGCGTTGTGCCGTGTGGCGATGCCCGTACGCCCGTGTGGCATTCCGCCAGGAAAACGCGGGTTGTCGGTTCCGATGTCGTAGCCATGCTCACGCACGTGGCAGGTGGCGCAGGCCATGAGCGAGTCGGCAGTATTTCCAGCATATCCGCAAAGATGAGGATCCTCGAAGAGCAACTTCCCAAGGGCAACCCCTTCAACGGTCATGGGATTGTCGTCGGGAATGTTCAACAAGGTGGGAAAACCATATGGAATGGTGATGTTCAACGGCGTGGGCTCTTCATGCGACGGCTGACAGGAGGAAAATAATCCTATAGCCGAAGCAAGCAGCCAAAGACCTATCCGATGAAGGGACAATCTATTCATCAAAAAAACTCAGTTGAACACCTTCTTCATCAAGTTTGTTTGATGAATCCTTTTCGGATGCGCCTGCATTGAAAATCTCTTTTGCAACGGCATCATCTACATTTTCTGGCATGATATCTTCTTCATCTTCGTCCAGAATTTCCTCTTCCTCTTCGGGTTCTTCATATGGGAGCGGGTCAGTGAACTTCACCGATTTGATGTCGGGGTAGTTCACTCGCTTGCCTTTGGCACGGGCGGTGGAGACTTCAACAAATTCCGCGCAGGAGAGAATCTCTTCGGAATTCTCGTTTTCCTTTTTCTTTCGATAGGTGACTTTCAGCTGAGGCAGGTAGTCGATGGAAATACATACGGGCTTCGACTGTCCGTCATCGGGAATGAAGTCGATCATCTTGTTGAGATTGTCCGGGGCAAAACGCTTGATGAAGTATTTATCATCCTTCTTTTGATGATAGACAACGGTGATGACTAGTTTGGAATTCCATTTGCGGATGTATTGAAGTCCGTCTTCAATGTGCGTGGAGACTTCGAAGCCGGTTATGCGATAGTAGCCTGATGCATATACGGTGAGGATTTTATCATCGCTTTTGAATGCGCCCAGCAAGATGCCGCGTCCGTCATTGTTTAGTCTCATGACGGCTTCTTCATAGTAAACATTGATGGCGCTAAGGGTGGAAATGCCCTTTTGTCCAAGTTCGATTTTGGCAATGGGGTAGCGTGATAGAATGTTACCTAATGCGGAACGACTTTTAACAGCCAATTGACTGAAGTCAAAGTCAAATTCTTTTTTCTTGAGTTTTGGCTTGGGTTTGAGCTTAACCCGTATTACTTCGGCTTCGCCGTTGGGATTGGAGGTGAAGTAGATGATTTTTGACCCGGACTTTCCTTTGGTGACGTCATACTCCTTGTCGCGGGAGATGCCGCCTACGGCAAAACGCTTGACCATCGTCGGACCGTTCAGCCCATTGACGTAGGCAAGGTTGTAGATGTGGCGGTCGTCACCGCGTTTGAAGATTTCCACATGGAGAATGTTCTTTCCGACGAATTTCTTGTCGGCCACTTTGGTGATCATGAATTTTCCATCTTCGTGGAAAATGACCACTTCGTCTAAGTCTGAACAGTCGCAGCAATATTCCACACCCTCTTCTTTTTTCAGTGCTGTTCCAATGAATCCCTCCGTAGCATTGACGTATAGTTTTTGATTGGCCACGGCCACGGAGGAAGCGATGATATTGTCAAAACTTTTGATTTCTGTGCGGCGGTCTTTGTCGGCGCCGTATTTCTTTTTGAGCTGTTTGAAATAGTTAATAGCATAATCGACAAGGTGCTCCAGATGGTTCTTTACCTCGTCCATGGTCAGTTCGATATTGGCGATTTCTTCTTCCGCCTTCTTGATGTCGAACTTGGAAATCTTGCGCACGGGCTTTTCACAGAGGGTGAGCACGTGGTCACGGGTGATTTCCTGGCGGAAGAGCGGCCTGTAGGGATCAAAGGCGTGTTCAATGTTGCTGATTTGCAGATCCCACGTGTCCGTGTCCTTTTCCAATTCCTTGTAGATTCTTTTTTCGAAGAAGATCTTCTCCAAGGATATTTTGTGCCATTGCTGATCTAATTCGTCCAACTCGATTTCAAGCTCTCGACGAAGCAGATTGAGGGTGTTCTCTGTGTTGATTTTGAGGATTTCCTTGACATTGGTGAATACCGGCTTTCCATTCCAGATGACGCATGCGTTGGTGAAATAGGTCATCTCACAGTCGGTGAATGCGTATAGTGCGTCAATGGTTTGGTCGGGAGAGACACCGGGTTGTAGGTGCAGATATATTTCGGCATTCGCAGCCGTATTGTCGTCGATTCTCTTGATTTTGAGTTTTCCGCTTTCTACGGCATTGGAAATAGAACTTTTGGATTCGTGGATGAGTTTCCCCGTGGTGGTGCCGAAGGGGATTTCCGTGATGACTAAGGTCTTGTTGTCCACAATACTGATTTTGGCACGGTTTCTAATTTTACCGCCTTGGGCGCCATTATTGTATTTGCTCACGTCGATGGTGCCTCCGGTGGGGAAGTCAGGGAAAATTTCAAAATCTTCTCCCCGTAGGATTTTAATGGAAGCATCAATCAGTTCGTTGAAGTTATGCGGAAGAATCTTAGTGGACATGCCCACACCCACGCCTTCCACGCCCTGTGCGAGTAGCAATGGGAATTTGATGGGCAGAGCGATCGGC
>JAZRYC010000132.1:0-7431 GCA_045600525.1 Bacteroidales bacterium | reverse complement strand
CGAATTCCGATATCGTGTCCAAATAAAGCCCGATTTTGTTCAGCACGATGCAGGCGCGGGATTTGTCAATCACAATGCGCACTTTCTTCGTCGTGACTTTCTCGGTGAGCACGATCCTCTTGTACCCGATGGTGGTCTCTTCGGCTATGGTCCGCCACGTGCCGTCCTCATTCATCACCTCAATATGGAACTGCTCCACGCGCTGCCCCAACGGAATGTACTCCTGCAAAAGCACACGGTTGAAAGTTTGAGGCGTGAAGAATTCTATATCAAGAGAAGCGGTGGTGACACTGTCATCCGTGGCCCAATATTTGTCTGTCGCGTTATCCACGATGTTCATTGTGCCGTATCGGTCGCCATTGCTCCCTTTTTGCAACTCACAACTATTGAGAGGACCTAGCCAAGTGTAGCAGCCGCTTAATGGATCTTTAACTCCGCGAATATTGGATGCGTAAATTTTGAACTTCTGATAATTTTGTAAAAAAAGATTATTCTGAAATCCGAAGATTTCATCCAAGGCAGCACGGAATTCCACGAGTCGGGCAGAGTCCTCGGAGGCAATCCGTCCGCGTTGGTCGGGCGGCACATTCAAGAGCAGCAGGGAGTTGCGGCCTACACTCGTGTAGTAGATTTTCAACAGTTCCTGTAGCGTTTTGGGGTGCTCGCTGTCGCGGTAGAACCAGCCCGGGCGGATGGAGACGTCCGTTTCGGCGGGAATCCAGTTCGACCCATTGTAGTTGCCCACGTTGAGCGTGTCCTGCGTGGGAGCCAGCGCACCCGGTTCGTAGCCGTCAATGTCCAATCGCGACCAGCAGGTGCGCCCGTTGACGCCTTGCTCGTTGCCCATCCAGCGGCAGCCCGGACCAACGTCGCTGAAGATAACAGCGTTGGGCTGCAACTTATAGACTTGTCCGTTGAATGCCGGCCAGTCATATACTTGCCGCTTGCCGTTCGGTCCCTCGCCATTGGCGCCGTCAAACCACTGCTCGTAAATCGGTCCATATTGGGTGAGGGCGCTTTGCAGCGTTTGGAGGAACGTCTCATTGTAGGCAGGGGAACCGTAGGTCGGCGCGTTGCGGTCCCACGGCGAGATATAGACGCCGAACTTCAGGCCTGCTTTGCGGCAGGCGTCGGACAGTTCGCGCAGCACATCGCCCTGGCCGTTGCGCCAGCTGCTCTGCGCCACCGTGTGCTCGCTCACCGGATTAGGCCATAGGCAGAATCCGTCGTGGTGCTTGGCGGTGATGATGATGCCTTTGAGCCCGGCGGACTTCGCCACTGCCGCCCATTGGTCGCAATTGAGCGCGGTAGGATTGAAGATGTCTTCGATTTCCGTGCCGTCGCCCCATTCCTTGCCCGTGAACGTGTTCGGGCCGAAGTGGCAGAACATATTCATCTCCATCTGCTGCCACGCCAGTTGCGCGGCGGTCGGAACAGGACCGAAGGGCTTAGGCGGTGCTACCGACGGCTCGTCTTGCGCCTGCAGCGAGCAACAGAAGCAGACGGCTGCCACAAGGAGTTTGATAAAGCGCTTGTTCATACGTGTGCAAGTTTTTTGCATTTAATCATGTAAAAATTCAATGGGCTCGATTTCTTCCAACTGTTGGAACATCCCTTGGGCAAACACTTCCAACTTTTTAGACAACTCATGGACACGTTCACGCCAAATATCTATGGTGACGTCTAAGTTATCGGATACTATCTTGTAAGATATAAAAGGTATGTTGTATGCCTTTGCCACGGTATAAACGGCAGACGACTCCATGTCGAAGCAATCGGCCTTGCCTTTGATGCTGTTCAGATAACCGTCCGTGAAAACATCGGGCGAAACAAAGCAATCGGAGGAATAAAGTACCCCGTGACCGACATCATCATGAGTTATCGGAAAGGATGGCAAAATCATGCGATCCTCATTGAAAGGTTCTCCGGCTGAGATGACTTCCGTGATTTTAAGGATGGAGCCTACTTCTTTGTCGTGCGAGCCCACCGTACCGAGATTCAGGATGCAGAACTGCTCGTTTCGGTGTTTTTCAATAAATTCCAAGGTGGAGCGGGTAGCGTTTTCCCGTCCGATACCCATAAAGTTCGTAATGTTAGCCAAGTTGCCCACTTCTTCGGGAACTGCTGCGAATAAAGCTATTTTCATATTTTCAAAATTAGGGCGCAAATATCCGCAAAATATGGTTAACTTTTGGCACCTTTGTGAAAAAAGAGCGCGGAGATTTTTTTGAAGTGAGAAGTTAGACAAGTAAAAAGTCAAAGTTAATGTAAATGACAAAAGTCAATATCAAAATTTCCTTATTTCAAAAAAAATACTATTTTTGCAGCCGATATCAAAATGATATCATTTTAATACAAATAATAAAAATCATTAAAAGATATGGAATCTAAAGAATTTACCAAAGCAGTATCGGGCAAGAACAACGGCTTCTTACACATCTTGATCAATCTTATTATGTTAGTGGCATTCGTACTCATCATCGTCAAACTTGCGGGTCTTGACTGCATGCTGAACAATGGTGATCCGGACAATCCAACAGGTTGGATTGCGTTGCCCATCATATTAGGAACATTGTTCGCCTTTTGTTGGATTTTGCATCTGGTAGGCTTTACAACGGTGCAGCCGAACGAGTCACGCGTGCTGACGTTTTTCGGCAAGTATTCAGGTACGCTCAAGGAGAACGGCTTTTTCTGGATCAATCCCTTTTATGGCAAAGAGAAGATGTCCTTGCGTGCCCGCAATATGGACGTAGAGCCTATCAAGGTGAATGACAAGAACGGCAATCCGATTATGATTGGTCTGGTGCTAGTATGGAAGATAAGTGACACTTATAAAGCAAGTTTTGAAATTGACTCTGAAATTCAAACCGCTGAGAATTCTATTAAGGAAAAGAAAAGCTATGACAAATTCGTGCGTGTCCAGAGTGATGCCGCATTGCGCAAAGTGGCCGGCATGTATGCTTACGACAATATGGACAAGGCGGACGAGGAAATCACCTTGCGCTCAGGTGGTGAGGAAATCAACGACCGTTTGGAAGAGGAACTGCGGAAGCATTTAGCTATTGCAGGTATTGAGGTTGTGGAAGCCCGCATCAACTATTTGGCATACGCCGCTGAGATTGCCAGCGTGATGTTGCGCCGCCAGCAGGCCGACGCCATCATCTCTGCAAGAGAGAAAATTGTGGAAGGTGCCGTCTCTATGGTGGACCTCGCGCTCAAAAAACTCTCCGATGACAAAATCGTGGAATTAGACGAAGAGAAGAAAGCCACGATGGTTTCCAACCTGCTCGTCGTGCTCTGCGCCGACGAATCAGCCTCTCCAGTCATCAATACTGGAACGCTTTATCAGTAATTGATAATTGACAATTATAAAGTAGTTTTTTTACTAATGAAGAAAAGTTTTGCTTTACGGGTAGATGCGGAAATATTCGCTGCCATTGAGAAATGGGCGGCTGACGAATTCCGTAGTGCCAACGGGCAAATCGAATGGATACTGTCAGAAGCCCTCAAGAAGTCTGGCAGACAACCGAAGAAAAAAGAAGAAAGCGGGGAAAGTGAGAAGTAATATGCTCCTCTATTCATTATTCATTATTCATTGTTCATTATACATTGATATATGGCAGATAATTATTTGGAAAGCAAATTCGAAGAACTGCACAATGGCGGAGTCAAGAAACAGACTTCGAAGAAGATACATTTTTTAGAGAGTCTTTTGACCAAGAATAGAAGTTACCGCGGCTATGACAAGACCGTGGTCGTGGGGCGCAGCACACTAGAAAAGATTATGTCTGTGAACACGAAGATACCATCAGCGAAAAACCAACAGGTACTGCGCTTCAAATTGGTTACGCGTGACAGCGGGGCTGAAAAAGTGCTGGAGAACATCAAACTTGGAGGAGCGCTACCCGAGTTGCATCTACCCTTCCCAGGTACAGAGCCTGAAGCCTTCATTATCATCTGCAGTACGGCACCGGAAAGCAAATTGGTGGATATTGACTTGGGGATTTCCGCGCAAAGCATGTTGCTGCGTGCGGTTGAGATGGGCCTCAACGGCATCATCATCGGGGCCTTCAACAAGCAGAAAATCACAGAGGCCTTTGCCCTACCATACGAGCCGCTACTCATCGTAGCCATTGGGAAAGGTGCCGAGGACATCAAGCTAACGTCTATCTCGGCAGAGGAAGGACATGCCTACTATCGTCGTGACGGGATACACTTTGTCCCCAAAGTCAGAATAGAAGACCTCCTATTATCCTAGGGAAAAAGAAAGGGCGATGCCAATGCATCGCCCTTTGCTATAATTAGGTAAAAAAATTAGTCACCGAGGGTAGCCACCATAACAGCCTTAATGGTGTGCATACGGTTTTCAGCTTCGTCGAATACAATGGAGTTTTCGGATTCGAAAACATCTTCTGTAACTTCGATGCCATCCAAACCAAATTGTGCGTTCACATCGCGGCCAACTTGGGTTTCAAGGTTGTGGTATGCAGGAAGACAATGCATGAATTTGCAGTTGGGATTGCCTGTCATAGCCATCATTTCCTTGTTAACTTGGTAAGGTTTCAAGAGGTTGATACGTTCTTTCCATACTTCAGCAGGTTCGCCCATGGAAACCCAAACATCGGTATAAAGGAAGTCACAACCCTTAACACCCTTCTTAACATCGTCAGTAACGGTCAATTTAGCGCCTGTTTCCTTAGCAATCTTCTGGCAGGTCTTGATGAGTTCTTTATCCGGTTGAAGGCCCTTAGGAGCCACAATACGAACATCCATACCCATTTTAACACCACCAACCATCAAAGAGTTACCCATATTGAAACGAGCATCTCCGAGGTAAGCGTAAGTAACTTGGTTGAGCGGTTTGTCAACATGTTCGCTCATGGTGAGGAAGTCAGCCAAAATCTGTGTCGGATGGAATTCATTGGTCAAGCCATTCCATACAGGAACACCAGCGTGTTTAGCGAGTTCTTCAACGGTGGTTTGTTTGAAACCACGATATTCAATACCGTCGAACATACGACCGAGCACGCGAGCGGTGTCAGCCATAGATTCCTTAATACCGATTTGAGAACCTGTAGGTCCGAGGTAAGTAACGTGAGCACCTTGATCGTAGGCAGCCACTTCGAAAGCGCAACGTGTACGGGTGGAAGTCTTTTCGAAAATCAAAGCGATGTTCTTGCCTTTGAGGCGAGGTTGTTCTGTACCTGCATATTTAGCGCGTTTAAGGTCGCGAGCAAGGTCCAACATATATTGAATTTCCTTCGGAGTGAAATCCAACAATTTCAAGAAGTTTCTGTTTCTTAAATTGAAAGCCATAATAAAAATTATTAAATTGTTAAATTATTAAATTATTAAATATTAAGTAATTGAATTTTAATATTTGGGTTATTGGTTATCAGAATTGAAAGCATTGTCCGCGGAATCCTTTAGTTTGCGACGATAGACGAGGATTGGGGCAAAAAAAATTGCAGCGACAGCAAGAGTTGCACCCCCACGAAAATCATCACCTGGCTCTTCATAAGAAGTCCGACAAGCAAGACAACAGCGGACATACAAAATAATTTTTTGAAAAAAGCCAGACAAGAAGGCGCTTGGGCAAGTTTTTTAAATGTATCATTCATAATTCAGATATTAAGCACATTTATTTAGCAACGATTCTGGTACCACAACTTTCATCTCCCAGGCGGCCAGCCTCGGTGATAATGCAGGTGTGGCCCGTCTTCTCCACGAACATGATGGCAGCGCGCATCTTCGGAGCCATGGAGCCTTCCGTGAACTGGCCGTCAGCCAAATGCTTCTTAGCCTCTTCCACGGTGATGACGTCCAAAGCCTTCTCATCCGGTTTACGGAAATTGATGTACACCTTTGGCACATCCGTGAGAATATAAAATTCGTCTGCATCAATTTCCACAGCAGTGATGGCAGAGGCGAGATCCTTGTCGATAACAGCTTGGACGCCTTGGAGGTAACCGTCCTTCATAGCCACAGGAATGCCGCCACCTCCCACAGTGACCACCACGACACCCATGTCAGCCAACTGGCGCACGAGTTTGATGTTCTGGATGCGGATAGGCTTCGGAGAAGCGACCACTTTGCGCCAGCCATTGCCCTTCGGGTCCTCGCGATAGATATCGCCGGTTTCAGCATGATTGGCATCAGCCTCTTCTTTCGTAACATACGGGCCAACCGGTTTTGTGGGATTCTGGAACAACGGATCGTTGCCGTCCACTTCCACATGAGTCAGCAAAGTAACGGTGTCACGGTCAATCTGTTCTTCGGCAAAAATATGGCGCATACCTTCTTCGATCAAAGCGCCAATGGAGCCCTGGGTTTCAGCCACGCAAAAGTTGAGGGGCATGGATTCCACGTTAAAGGTCTCTTTGCCGGCCTTGTGCTGCAACATCACGTTGCCCACTTGCGGGCCGTTGCCATGACCGATAACCATGCGATAGCCAGACTTCAACATCGGAACTAAGCAACGACAAGTTGCGGTAACATTTTCTATCTGTTCGGCATAAGTGCCTTTTTGCTTGCTTTTCAATAATGCGTTACCACCGAATGCGATAACGGCGAGTTTGTTTTGTGTCACGTTGATAATTATTTAGATATTGGTGAACTGTGATCTGTGAATTAGGGTTGAGGGGGGTAGGGTTTAGGGTTTAGGGTTGAGTATAGGTTGTGAAGGTGCTCTTAAACCTCCTTTACCAGATGCGAGCACGTTTTTCAGGAGCAAGGTACATCTGGTCACCTTCTTTAATATTAAAAGCCTTGTAGAAGGCATCAATATGCGGAAGTGTTCCATTCACGCGCCACATACCGAGAGAATGGGGGTCTTCCTTCGTACGTCTGAGAATTTCTTCGGGACGGATATTAGCTGCCCAAACGCCAGCGTAAGCGAGGAAGAAGCGTTGTTCCGGTGTAAAGCCGTCCATATCGCCTTTGATGGTGCCATCCTTTTGAGCTTTTTGGAAAGCGGTGAAGGATACATTCAGGCCGCCGTTGTCGGCAATATTCTCACCCAAGGTGAAAGTACCGTTGGCATTGACGCCCGGGGCCACTTCGATAGCATTGAAATGGTCAACGAGCACTTGTGCACGTTCGTTGAAAGCGGAAGCATCTTCTGGAGTCCACCAGTCGGCAAGGTTGCCGTGAAGGTCGTAGTTACGACCTTGGTCATCGAAGCCGTGGGTCATTTCGTGTCCAATGACAACGCCGATAGCACCGTAATTGGTAGCGTCATCTGCATTCATATCAAAGAACGGGGGTTGGAGGATACCTGCCGGGAAGCAGATTTCGTTGGTATTGGGTTCATAATAAGCGTTGACCGTTTGCGGTGTCATGAGCCATTCGCTCTTGTCGACAAGCTTGCCAATCTTAGCCAATTGGTATTCGCTTTCAAAGCGGCGGGCACGTACTATATTTGCATAATAG
>JAZRYC010000131.1:0-3423 GCA_045600525.1 Bacteroidales bacterium | reverse complement strand
GAAGCCACCGAAGTAGGCATGTACCTTGCCATGAGTCGTCAGGCCGACCGTGAAGGTTATCCTGAAGTGGCCGAGGCTTTCAAACGCTATGCATTTGAAGAAGCCGAACATTGCGCCAAATTCGCCGAACTTTTGGGTGATGTGGTATGGGACACAAAAACCAACTTGGAAAAACGTATGATGGCCGAGAGCGGCGCATGTGCCGACAAAATGCGCATTGCACAACGTGCGAAAGAAATGAACTGGGATGCCATCCATGACACTGTTCATGAAATGGCCAAAGACGAAGCTCGCCACGGTCAGGGCTTCCAAGGTTTATTCAACCGCTATTTCAAAAAATAATTTGTCGCTTTGACAATTTCCGTAGAGACGTGCCTTTGGTACGTCTCTACTTTTTATCAGCTTTATAAGACCATTCCACCATGCGATTCCTTTGGCTCACCTCTCAATCTCCCTTTCACAACCTCGCCACAGAAGAATACCTACTCCAGTATTCTTCCGAAGATATCTTCATGCTTTGGCAAAATGACAAATCCGTCATCATCGGCCGAAATCAAAACACATTGGCCGAAATCAATCAAGACTATGTTGAGAGCAACAATATCACCATAGCTCGGCGACTCACAGGCGGTGGAGCCGTTTTTCATGACCTCGGGAATCTCAATTTTTCCTTCATTCAGAACATCCAGCCTCATGAGAAGGAAATCAATTTCATTAAATATCTTCAACCCATCGTGGACGCCTTGAATGCCCTTGGTATTCCTGCAGCCTTTTCTGGTAGGAACGATCTAGTGATTCACGATAAAAAAATATCTGGCAATGCCATGGTTTTCTTAGGAAACCGCGTTCTGGAACATGGCACTCTCCTATTTTCCACTATCCAAAATAACTTGGCACAAGCCCTGAAAGTGGATCCGACAAAGTTTTCCGACAAGGCCGTAAAATCTATTCGCAGTCGCGTCACCAATATTTCCGAACACCTTCCACATTCTATGACGGTGTTGGAGTTCAAGGACTATCTGATGAATTACATTCTTGAGAAAAACCATCTTACCCACATCGATTCCCTCACACCAGAAGAAGAAAGTGTCATTTCCAAATTGGAAAAAGAAAAATTCAGCACTTGGGAGTGGAACTACGGGCAATCTCCTAAATACTCCATCAACCATAAAATCAGAACTAAAGGCGGCACTATAGAAGCCATGATCAATGTTCAACGGGGATATATTGAAGACATACAATTCTATGGTGACTTTTTCTGCCAGAAAAGTCCCTCTGAGCTTATTGAATTACTAATTGGAAAGCCCTACACCAAAATCGCTTTAGCGGAAGTCATCAACAATGTTGAAGTAGCCGATTATTTCAACAACGTCACCGCAGACGAACTTCTAAGCATTCTGCTTTAGCAAATCATTCTGTTTTAATATTTTATTGAACATTCTCACCCCTATCTTCACCAACGAATCTGGAAAATCGAACAACTGGTGATGCAGCGAAGGCTGTTCTGTGCCTGAGCCCAGACCGAAAAGCGCTCCATTGTAATGCTGGGTGAGCAGGCCGAAGTCCTCGCCCCACGAGAAGGGGACTTCCTTTGAAATGTATGGCAGTTCACATACCTCTGCGGCTTTTTGAATCTGCGCTACTGCTTCGGGTTGGTTTTTGGAAGCGGCGAAATACTCTTTCCAGACTATTTCGCTGGTCAGGCCGTCGGCTTGCGAAACTACTTCATCTACTAATTGGATGAGCGCTTGCTTGGTAGCCTGCAGCAGGGCGTCGTCTTTGGCGCGCAGCGTGAAGCGCAAGACTCCGTGTCCGGCTGTGACGCCATAAGCCTGCTCGCCCACTCGGAACTCCACTAAGGTCAGCAAGCGGAAATCATCGCGGCACATATCGTACTGGTTCATCGCCAAAAGTTGGTCGGCGATGGCACGTGCGGCGGGATAGGGCGAGACTGCCTTCAGCGGCTCGGAAGCGTGCGACGTGTGGCCGTGCAGCGCGATGTCGCAACTGACCACCGAGCAGGTGAAACTCTGCTCCTTGCAGATAACCGTGCCCAACGCCTCGCCCGGAATATTGTGCAGGGCAAAGACCTTGTCGGGACGATACTGTGCCAGGATGCCTGTTTCGAGCAATTGTCCGGCGCCTTCGCCAGTTTCCTCACCGGCCTGGAAAAAGAGGAGCACTTTGCCCTTCGACAAGGGATGCTGCTGCAGTTGCTCGGCGAGTCCCAACAAGATGGTGGCGTGACCGTCGTGGCCACACTTGTGCGACACGCCCGGCGTTTGCGACGCGTACGGAACGTCGATGGTCTCCGGCACGCGCACCGCATCAAAATCGCCACGGAACAGCAGCGTTGGACCATCCAGCCCGGAATCATATACCGCGAGGATGTTGCGACTGTTGTCGAAAGTATGAACTTCCGTAGGACACAGCGCCTGCAGGGTCTCTAAAATGAACGCCTGCGTGCGTTTCTCCTCGCCAGAAGGCTCCGCCAATTGATGGAGCTGATGTCTTATGGATGAGTAATTTAACATATTACTTTGACTGTTGACTTTGACATTGACTTTTTTGCTGTTAGCCGTTAGCTTTTAGCCATTAGCTACTTGAACTTTGAACCTTGAACCTTAAACCTTAAACCCTCAGTGGTGATACGGCTCACCGTGCAGGATGGTAAAAGCCCGATAGAGTTGCTCGGCAAAGATCAGTCGCGTCATAATGTGCGGGAAGGTCAGCTGCGACAGGGCAATCTGCGCATTCTGGCGGGCATAGACGGCATTGGAGAATCCGTATGCGCCGCCGATCACAAAGACTAAGGCCTTCAAGCCGTTGTTGGCCTGCTGCTGGATGAATTGCGCGAACTTCTTGGAGGTAAATTCCTTGCCGCGCTCGTCTAACAGCACCACATAGTCTCCAGGCTCGAGTTTCTTGAGAATCAATTCACCCTCTTTCTTCTTCTGTTCGTCCTGCGACAGCGACTTCGTATTTTTCAAATATGGGATAGCCATCGGCTCGTAAACCGTATAGAATTTCACCTTCTGCGTATATTGCTGGATGGCGGTATCAAAGACATCGCCATCGGTTTTGCCAATCCAAATCAACTTGATTTTCATAAAAAAAGAATTATAAAATCATACATGACAACACTTTCTACATTCAAGACAAATTTCAATCAGCCATCGGCTATGGAAACGCAAAAATAAGAATTATTATACATTGTACAAACTAATTTTTATAAATTTTTAATGTATATTTGCCGCTTTGAAATTATTTTAGGTAAAGTATGGACGGATATTCCCAAACACCTTTGAAAGAACGCCTTGAGGCTCTCAGAACCTTGATTCCTGAAGCCTTTGCCGAGGGCAAAATCGACTGGGAGAAACTGAAAGCCGCATTGGGCGAGGAAGTGAATTTCAGCAACGAGCG
>JAZRYC010000130.1:0-9456 GCA_045600525.1 Bacteroidales bacterium | reverse complement strand
GGTCATCAAATCGCACCACAACGTGGGCGGCCTGCCCGAAAAGATGGGTCTCAAACTGTGCGAGCCGTTGCGCTGGCTCTTCAAGGACGAAGTGCGCCGCGTGGGTCGCTCTATGGGTATGCCCGAGCACCTCATCACCCGTCATCCGTTCCCAGGACCGGGCTTGGCCGTGCGCATGTTGGGTGACATCACGCCAGAGAAAGTCCGCATTCTGCAAGATGCCGACGACATCTTCATCCGCGGTTTGCGCGAGTGGAAAACCAAACTCAGTGGCGAAGAGGCCCGCAAAGTGCTGGCTGCCGGCGTGCCCGCCAATATGACGAACGGCGAAATCGAAGTCTCCCTCTATGACCAAATCTGGCAGGCAGGTGCCATCTTGCTCTCCGACATCCGCAGCGTGGGCGTGATGGGCGACGAACGCACCTACGAGAACCCCGTGGCCTTGCGCGCCGTGACCTCCTCCGACGCGATGACCGCCGACTGGGCAAAACTGCCTTACGAGTTCCTCGCCGAAGTCAGCAACAACATCATTCGCAACGTCAAGGGCGTCAACCGCGTATGCTACGACGTCAGCTCCAAACCACCTGCCACGATTGAGTGGGAATAGTGGTGATTAGCCATTAGCTGTTGGCTTTTAGCGGAATGATAAATCACGTTAACTATTGACATTAACATTAACAGCGGGCGATGGAGACGTCGCCCGCTGTCTTATTATACTATTTCGTTTTTGCATTGCAAATTCGCAGTAAAATACATTTTTCAGATAATTAAACGTCTGGTCACGCAAGAAAAAATTTAACTATCTTTGCCGATCCGTTTGCATATCTATTCACTATTTCCTATTCGTTATTCCCTGTTATGAAAAACTTTTATAGTAAAATCATCATCCTCGTCATCATCCTTCTCGGATGTGTATCGCTACAAGCGCAATCCCTAATGACGCGAAAAGGACAACATTTATATGCTGGAATTGAGAATAAGATAGAACTGTTTCCCGTTCAAAGTATGGAACAATGTGATGTCTCATTTCCCGGATGTAAGGTTGAGACTAAAGGCGATTGTTATTATGTTACCCCACCCGCATCTTTGATACATAAAGGCGTAATAGCAACTATCAAAACCAAAGGCAATGACAAACAAGAACCCATCCAGCAGCGTTTCTTTGTCAAGGAAATCCCCTATCCTCATGCCGTTTGGGGGGCTGGCTTATCTTCATCCATGACGAAGGAAGAGTTCTTAAAAAATCCGTTTCTAAGAGCTGCAATGAACGAAGATTTTCCCTACGATATAGTTTGGAAAATTATCAGTTATAAAATTATCCTAATTACAGGTGAAGGCATGCAACCAGCTATCGATTGCGAAGGCGGAAAATTTCTGCCAGAATCTATTACAACGCTCATTCAAAACCAAAACGACATCAAATTAATTATCATCTCCAACATCAAGGCCAAATCTGAAGTTGGTGAAAGACATTTGAAGGATGTTGTCTATACAATTCAATAAATTCTATTATTTTTCAATGCCCAGACCCGCAAAATCATTTCTGATCTTCATTTTCACCATTATGATTGCTTTCCCTGCTTTTGCGCAAGGCGATGTGGGAGATGGGGGAAATTGGGAACCGCCTGTATTCGACTACCAAATTTTTCATTTTCTCAAAGATGGGAACATCTATACGGCATATGTCTATTCTTCAAAGGACATTGAAATAGAACCGGTATGCTTCAGACCAATCACTCACAATTATTATATAAAGATATGGTCGCCAGATCATTATGCCATCGCCAAATTCAAACGGTGCCCTACCAGCAAAGAATTCAAACACTACAGTGAGATTCTACAAGCGGATTGCGAAATGTATTCACGAAAAAAAATTGTTCAAGATGGGGACTCGCAAGAAAAAGTTTGGGAATTACGGCTGGGGCATCATTCTTTAATGAGAAATGTAAACCATTCCGTGTCGCACGTTGACAGCCGCTTACTGACTTTGGACACCCGCAAATTGCATCACGCTGCCCGCAACATATATTTGTTTGCCGATGTCAGTGAAGATGTAAAATACGATGTGCCTCCCTCCTTCCCAGGAGGAATGGATTCCTTAGTATCATTTGTGCTCCAACGTATAGATTACTCCGTTTACAACAAGGCGGATGTTGTAGGTACTGTTTTGGTAGAATTTACAGTTAAAGAAGACGGCAGCATATCCTCTCCCGAAATCAAAGTTCAACTTTTTCCGGATTGCGATGAAAATGCCTTACAGATTGTTCGAGAAATGCCGCGTTGGCAGCCAGCAACATATAAAGGCAAGGCCATACGCTGTCGCTATCGAATACCTGTAACATATTCAATGTAAAAAGTATTTGATAGAAAGACTTTCCTTTTTGCCTATTTCTTCTTCTTTTCCACTACGGGTTCCTCTTTGTACGGGCATTCCGGATAGTTCTTTTTCACAAAGGAGTAGACCAGCATGCCTAAACCGATAAGGATGAGGGGAATACTGAGAATCTGACCATTGTTTAAAGTATGTCCGACTTCGGAAGCTACTTGCACTTCTTTGAAGAATTCAATAATGAAACGGGCCAGGAAAATAACCGTCAAGGTGATTCCCGAAGTGCGTCCGGCTGGTATCTTTCCTTTGGCGAATTTGAAGTAGTAAACGGTTAAGCCGATGAATACCAACAGATATACGGCGGATTCGTAAAGTTGTGCGGGATGTCTGAAGGTGCCGGCAATGCCCATACCTCCGTAGATGAAGTTGAAAGCCCAGGGAACGTCGGTAATACTACCCACGATTTCGTGGTTCATGAGGTTGCCGATACGCACAAAGGAGGCGGCAATCGGAATGGCAATGGCCAAGCGGTCGATGAGCCAGAAGAAGTTGATTTTGTGTCGCCAGGTGTAATAGATGATAAAGGCGAGGATGGCTATGACGGCGCCATGGCTGGCCAATCCCTGGTATCCGACGAATTTTCCATCATGGAAGGGGAGGATGATTTCCATGGGGTTGATGATGAATTGCTCGGGTTCGTAGAATAGGAAATGCCCCAGACGCAAACCCACGATGGTCCAGATGATGGTCCAGATGGAAATCTTGTCTAATAGTTTTTGAGATAATTTCTCGGTTTTGAAAATGTTTTGCAAGGTGAAATAGGCCAGCAGAAAGCCCGTGGCTAACAATATTCCATACCATCTTATTTCCATGGATCCCAAGTGAAGGGCAATGGGATTAACTTTCCAGGTGACTGTGCATAAGTTGTTTAAAAGCATAGTGTAAGTTTTTTCACGGCGGCAAAGATACAATTTTGTATCTTTGCCGCCATTGTAAAAAAAATGCTGCTTATGAAAATAACCAGACTTTTTGACATTCTAGACAATCTTAAGGATAAATATAGAAAGAACGATATTATCTGTGGAAAGCAGGATGGGAAATGGCGTAAGTACAGTGTAGATGAATATATAGAGATTTCTCATTCAATATCTTGCGCCTTGTTGGAGATGGGCTTACAGCGCGGTGACAAAGTGGCGACCATTATGAATAACCGACCTGCCTGGAACTTTATGGATATGGGTATTATGATGGCGGGAATGGTTCACGTGCCTGTATATCCGACGCTTTCACCAGATGATTACAGATACATTCTCAACCACGCGGATGCGAAATGTGTGGTGATTGGAATTGAGTCCATCTATAAAAGGGTGGCGCCGGCCATTCCCGACTTGGAGCTCCATCCGTTGATTTTTACCATCGCGGATATTGAAGGAGAACGTAATTTCAAAGATTTGATACAGCTGGGCCGCGATTGTCGTGAGAAATGGATGCCCGAAGTGGAACGTATCAAGAAAGAGGTGGATCCTGAAGAGGTTGCCACGATTATCTATACATCGGGAACCACGGGTCGCCCGAAGGGGGTGATGCTTTCGCATAAGAACTTCGTGACCAATGCCTATACGCTGTCCACGATGCAGGTGAACGACCATACGGGAAATATCCTCAGCTTCTTGCCGCTATGCCATGTCTATGAACGTGTGATAAATTATCATTATCAGATTCTGGGCGCCAGTCTGTATTATGCGGCTGGATTGAACACCATTGCGCGCGATCTCAAGGATATCCATGCTGTAGGCTTCTGCGCCGTGCCCCGTGTTTTGGAAATGATGTTCGACAAACTGTATGCCGCTGGAAAGGATATGACGGGCCTGAAGAAGCATATCTATTTTTGGGCTTTCAGATTGGGAACACGTTATGATTATGAGAATCACAATTGGTTCTATGTTAAAAAGATACAGCTGGCCGATTGGTTGGTTTATTCCAAATGGCGGGAGGCCTTCGGAGGAAATCCGATGGTGGTGGTGTCGGGCGGATCGTCCATACAGGAACGCATTATACGTCTCTTCTCGGCTGCCAAACTACGTGTCTTTGAAGGATACGGAATGACTGAGACGTCTCCCGTTATCGCGGTCAATAATCCAATTAAGAATCTCCTCCGCATTGGCACCGTGGGTGAAATCATGGCCTGTGCGGAATTCAAACTCGCTGAAGACGGTGAAATCCTCACCAAGGGTGACTGCCTAATGAAAGGTTATTACAAGGATCCTGAATATACCAAACAGGTGATTGATGAGGAAGGGTGGTTCCATACGGGCGATATTGGTACGCTGATCGAAGGCAAATATTTGAAAATCACTGATCGTAAAAAGGAGATTTTCAAATTGTCCACGGGTAAGTATATTGCACCGCAGGTTTTGGAAAATAAACTCTGTGAATCTGACTTCATCAGTCGCTGCATGGTGATCGGCGCCAATGAAAAGTTCGCTTCCGCTATTATTGTGCCTAATTTTGACACTCTTCATTTTTGGTGTGCAAAACATAAGGTGCATTATGACAATAATGCTGAGATGGTTGGCAATCCGGAAGTGCATAGGCGTATGCAGAAGGAAGTGGAACGAATTAACGAAACTTTGGCAGAACATGAACGTATTCATCGTTTCCGCCTAGTCAGCGATGAATGGACACCACAGACGGGCGAACTCAGTCAGACACTCAAGCTAAGACGATCCAATTTACTAAAGAAGTATGAGGAAATCTGCCGGGACATATACAATTATAATAATAAGGAACAAAAAACGGAGGAACTAAATAAGAAAAAGCATGAATAAAGGTTTAGCACTCGTTACCGGAGCCGATGGTGGCATGGGCATGGTTCACACTCGAACACTCGCGCAAGCTGGCTATGAGGTCATTATGGCAACTTATGATACAGAGGTGGCCAGACCGACGTATGAAAAGATCATGGCAGAAACTGGTGCCACGTTGCATCTCATGCAGGTAGATTTGGGAAATCTCAAGGATGTCATCCGTTTTGCAGATGAAGTTAAACAACGTTTCAGTTCTTTGCAAATACTACTGAACAATGCGGGTGTTCTCTGCCATCATGCTAAAAACAGTGTTGATGGCGTGGAATACACCGCTGCCGTCAACTACCTTGGTCACTATACGCTGACAAATGCCCTTCTGCCTATCATGGGACGGGGTACCCGTATTGTGAGCATGGTTTCTATTGCCTATGCGGTAGGTAAGATAAAGGAGGACTTTCTTTCTGAGACAAATGATAAGAAATTCAATCGCTTTACAACCTACGGTAACTCCAAACGTGCCTTGTATTATTTTATGCTGGATGCGGCTGAAGCTTGGAAGGATAGGGGCATCTGTATCAATGTGGCCGATCCGGACATTGTGAGTACGGGTATCATTCGTCAAGGCAATGTGGTGGTGGACAAACTCTGTGATTGGTTCTTCCGCCCGATTATCAATACACCCGAGGAAGGTGCTGCCACGATGCTGGCGGCCGCCCTCAATCCAGAATTTGAAGGGGTTACCGGTTGCTATTTCAAGAAGAAGAAAGTTAAAAAACATAAAAACAAATATTATCGCAATACGCAGGAAAGGACCCTATTGCGCAATATTACAAAGCAGGCTCTGGATCGCAGCCAAATATCATTATGATCACACCCCCGTATCTTAAATCTGGTGATACCGTGGCAATCGCAGCTTCGGCAAGGAAGATTTCTGAAACAGAAGTCGCCCCTGCCGTACATCTGCTGGAACAGGCGGGCTTTAACGTTTTTTATGACGAACGCCTCTTCGCATCGTGCCATCAGTTTGCCGGTACGGACGAGCAGCGCGCCGCCTATTGGCAGGATGTGTTGGATAATCCCGACATTCAGGCGATATGGTGCGCCCGTGGCGGATACGGTTCGGTTCGCATTATTGATCAATTGGATTTCACCCATTTCTGCCAAAATCCAAAATGGATTTGCGGATATAGCGATGTGACGGTGTTTCATTCCCATATTCATAGGAATTGCAACGTGGCCACACTTCATGCCACGATGCCGGTGAATGTGCATGAGGGCGAATTTGACAGTCAGGCCAATAAAACCCTGATAGCCGCTTTGAAAGGAATGCCGTTGCGCTATGAGATTCCTCATCATCCGCTGAATCGCCCCGGAGAGGCTTGCGCGTCAGTTGTCGGGGGAAATATTTCTATGCTATACTCACTCTTAGGCTCGGCTTCGGATTTGGATACGGCGGGAAAGATTTTGTTTGTAGAAGATTTGGATGAGTATCTGTATCATATCGACAGGATGATGTCCAATTTAGAGAGGAATGGAAAACTATCACATCTCGCCGCCCTGGTGGTAGGGCATTTGAGCGACATGCACGATAATACGATTCCATTTGGAAAAACTGCGGAGGAAATTGTGGCTGAGCATTGTCAGAAATATGATTTCCCCGTGATATTTAACTTTCCTGCCGGCCACTTGTTTGACAATCGTGCCATCCGTATGGGGTGCCCTATGAAGATTTTCTGCTCAGAAGATAATATTATTATTGAGAATTAACATTATGACGTTCAACGATTTTTTAATTAAGTTAGTACGCTTCAAGCCAGTGGGCATTCAACCATTTGAAGTGAAAAAATGTGTGGTTATCATGGCACCTCATACTTCCATTAGGGATTTTTTTGTCGGACGTCTTATGATTAAGCATCTGCATCTAAAGATGGTGATGGTGATGAAAAAGGAATTTTTTGTTTTCCCCTATAAACATTTCCTCACCCACGTGGGTTGTGTTCCCGTGGATAGGGCACATGCCGTTAATTTCACACGTTTTTCTACAGAATTAATCAAAAATAGTGATGAAATTGCTTACATTATCTGTCCCGAAGGCACTCGGAAGCTTGTTACCAAATGGAAACGCGGATTTTATGAGATTGCATTGATGGCAGGTGTCCCTATCGCCTTGAGCCATATAGATTATAAAACACGTACGATGGGAATTGGTCGCCTGTTTTATCCTACGGGTGACTATGAGAAGGACTTAGCGGAAATTCAGAAATACTATTATGGTATGAGGGGGCTTCACGAGGGTCAGTTCAATTTGGAGAATATGCCCGAAGAAGAAAATTTCTTCCACACTCAGCAGTAGATTTCTTCCAAGACCTTCTCTTCATTTTCCCAGGTTAGTTCGGCGGCGGCTTTTTTGCAATTTGCCTTGCATAGGTTGTATAAGGCTGGGTCGTTTTGCAATTTTTGTATTGCCTGGGCAATGGCTTCGGGAGTAAGAGCCTCGGCAATGACGCCGACTTCGTATTCTTTCACTATGGCTGCCCGTTCCACCAAATTGGATACCACTTGGGGGGTTCCGGCTTTGATGTATTCGAAAATCTTATTGGGCAGACTGAATCTTAGATTGGCGCTGATGTCGCGGTCAAGTGCCATACCCACATCAGCTAGGGCTGTGTAGTTGAACAGCATCTGCGGAGTTTGCCGTGGCACAAAGGTAATGCGTTCTTCTAAATGCAGTTCCTGGGTCATTTGCTTTAACTGCGGTAGCACAGTTCCTGTTCCCACAATGAACAGATGGGCGTTGGCAATGTACTGCATGGCTTGGACGAGTTCTTCTCCGCCACGACCTTCGTTGATGCCGGCACCTTGCATAAGGATGTTCATTTGGTCGGTGAACATACCCAGAGATTCCTTTGTCTCGGTGATTTCTGGAACGCCGGCTGGCGGTATGTTGCGAACCAGGTGGGGGCGTATGCCGTATTCCTTTTCGTATTGGTCCACGATGGACTGACTGACGGTGATTATGGTGTCCAATTTTGGAAAGCAGAATTTTTCAATGCTGTGCCAAACTTTGTAGGAAAGGGGATTGCTGACAACCGACAATTCACCGCAGAAGTATTCATGACTGTCATAGACCAAACGTTTATGCCGTATCCTGCTGACAATGAAGTTGGGGAGTAGGGTGTCTAAGTCGTTGGCCACTAGTAGGTCGCACTTTTTGAAAAGCAGGTAGAAGAAGAGACGGATATGGTATTCGGCATAAAACAACATGCCCCTCCTGAAAAGGAGGTGCAGTCGTTTGGTTTTGTAGATTCTCGGGGCCAGCTGAGGTGAGTCATGGTAGCATCGCCCCACCAACGTTACGTCATAACCATGATGCGTGAGGAAGAGGGAAACCTTGTCCATGCGCGCATCGGTGTAGAGGTCTTCCGTTACCGACAGAATGGCGCGCTTCATTATTCTGTGATGTTGCTACCGTGACAGTTTTTGTATTTTTTGCCGCTTCCGCAGGGACAAGGATCGTTTCGTCCGACTTTCTTCTCTACGCGAATAGGCTGACTGCCTTTTCCACCTGGTGCCACCTGACGGCCGCCGCCGGCAACTTCTTGCCGTCCGGTGGTCAGTTTCTTGGCATCCGATTGCGGAAGTTGTGCCTCTTTTACTTCTTGGTCCTCTACCACAGGAAGACGTCCCTTGTTCAGGAAGGCTACGATTTCCTGACTGATGCGGACCAATAATTCATCGAAGAGATTGAAGGACTCCAATTTGTAGATCAATAGCGGATCCTTTTGTTCGTAGGAGGCGTTTTGAACGCTTTCTTTCAAGTCGTCCATGGCGCGTAGATGCTCTTTCCATGCGTTATCGATGACCGCCAGTGTAATGCCTTTTTCAAAGGAGAGTCCGACTTCGCGACCTTTTGATTCGTAGCATTTCTTCAAAGGAGCCACCACGTTGAGGGTCTTATTGCCATCAGTGAATGGAATGGCGATATTTTGGAAACGGTCGCCGTGTTCCAGATAGACTCTTTCCAGAACGGGGTAGGCTTGCTCGCTGACTTGGGCCAACTTGTTCTTATAGTGGTCGTAAACGATAGGATAAAGCTTGTCAATGAGTTTGTTTGGTCTTTCTTGGAGGAAGTAGCCTTCTTCAAATGGAGATTCACAGCCAAAGGTGGTAATCATGTCCTTGCAGAAGGATTCATAGTCTTTGGCTTCCCAGTTCTCAGTCACTACAGTGGAGCAAACGTCTTCAAACATTTGCGAAATATCAATGGCAAGACGGTCTCCAAACAGTGCGTTACGGCGTTTCCAAGTCGGGGGCCAAGCG
>JAZRYC010000129.1:0-17552 GCA_045600525.1 Bacteroidales bacterium | reverse complement strand
TCGCACAGTTTGAGACCCATCTTTTCGGGCAGGCCGCCCACGTTGTGGTGCGATTTGATGACCTTGCCGGTGATGTTCAAAGACTCGATGCGGTCAGGGTAAATGGTGCCCTGTGCCAACCACTTGGCGCCTTCTATCTTGCGGGCTTCGGCCTCGAACACGTCAATGAAGCCCTTGCCAATGATCTTGCGTTTCTTTTCCGGTTCGCGCACGCCGGCCAGCTCGGAGTAGAACTTTTCGGAGGCATCCACACCGATGACGTTGAGCCCGAGACATTCGTAGTCGCGCATCACATCCGTAAATTCGTTTTTGCGGAGTAGGCCGTTGTTGACGAAGATGCAGGTGAGGTTTTTGCCTATAGCTTTGTTGAGCAGCACGGCAGCCACGGAGCTATCCACGCCGCCAGAAAGGCCGAGGATGACTTTGTCGTCGCCGACCTGTTCGCGCAGTTCTCTGACGGTCTGTTCCACAAACTGCTCGGAGGACCAGTCCTGTTTGCCGCCGCAGATATCGACCACGAAGTTCTTGAGCAGCTGGGTGCCGTCAATGGAGTGGAACACTTCGGGATGATACTGCACGCCCCAGATTTTTTCGTCATTAGCCGCAAAAGCAGCAAATTTAACTGTCGAAGTGGAGGCGATAACTCGAAAGCCTTCCGGAAGTTTTGTGATAGTATCTCCGTGAGACATCCAAACTTGGCTATTAGGAGCGAAATCCTTGAGCAACGGATTGCCTGCTTCCATATATTCAAGATTGGCGCGGCCATACTCGCGGGTGCCTTCAGACTCCACTTTACCGCCGAAGGTGTGCGCCATCAGCTGGGCTCCGTAGCAGATGCCGAGGATCGGATATTTGCCTCTGATTTCATCAAAGTTGATGTGGAAGGCGTCGTCGGCATACACGCTGAGGGGCGAGCCGGACAAGATGACGCCGATGATGTCGGGGTCGTCTTTCGGAAATTTGTTATAGGGCATAATTTCACAAAACGTATTGAGTTCGCGGACTCTACGTCCGATGAGCTGCGTGGTTTGTGAGCCAAAGTCAAGGATGATGATTTTTTCCATAAAATAGGATTTTCTAAATGAGGGCGCAAATTTACACAAAATAATCAGTACTTTTGGAAACAAGGCAAAAGAAAAAAAGAAGGTTTTTTGAAAGAATTGTATTTTTGCAAACGCAAAGAAATAGTACATGGCAGACGATTATTTTCATATTATCGCACGTATTCACAGCGACTTTCCAACAAAGTTCGGCATCCCGCGGCAGAGTGGTTTGGTGGAAGCGCTCCGTGCCGTGGTCGTTTTCGAACCCGAATATCGCAATATTGACGCCTTGAAGGGGCTGTCGGATTTTTCACATATATGGTTAATATGGGGATTTTCGGAAACCGTTCGGGAGGAATGGTCGCCCACGGTTCGTCCTCCACGTCTGGGAGGCAATGTGCGCATGGGTGTTTTCGCCACGCGCTCTCCATTCAGGCCTAATCCTATCGGGCTTTCTTCCGTGCGCCTCCTTGCCGTAGAGAACACCGTTCAGCAGGGGCCCATATTGCACATAGCAGGGGCCGACCTTATGGACGGCACGCCTATCTACGACATCAAGCCCTATCTATTAACCACCGATCTCCATCCTGATGCCACGGCCGGATTTACTGCCACCAATACAGACTACACTCTTCCGGTGGAGATTCCCAAAATGTTGTCCAACAAATTACCCAAAGAGAAGATGGATGCCTTAAGAGCCCTTTTGGCGCAGGATCCCCGTCCTGCCTATCACCAGAATGAAGATAGGATCTACGGGTTCCCCTTTGCCGGTTATGAGATTTCATTTGTCGTAAAGGACAAAACCCTTGTCGTTACGGACATTAAAAAGGTCTCTTCTTCTAAAAAATAAAGCCATCATGCAAAGACTCCGCAGCTACGTCCTACCTATTGCCATCCTTTTAGGATTGATTCTTCATCGATGGTGCGCTCTTTTTTCCTTTTTAGCACCTTATGGCATCTTTCTGATTCTCCTGCTCAATTTTGCGGCGATTGATCTTCGCAAACTCAAGATAACCCAACTCGATGTGTGGATTATGCTTTTCCAAATCGTCGTCAGTTTGTCCTTGTATTACCTCATTAGAGGTTTTACCAACAATGAGTTGCTGGCGCAGGGCCTGCTGGTTGGCGTGCTGTGCCCGGTGGCCTCGTCGGTAGTGGTGATATCCTGTATGCTGGGGGCCAATCGCGAGGTGGTCACCCATTTCACCATTTATGGAAATCTGATGGTGGCTGTAGTGGCTCCCTTCTATTTCACGTTCATCGGCG
Source organism: Bacteroidales bacterium (assembly GCA_045600525.1). GTDB lineage: Bacteria > Bacteroidota > Bacteroidia > Bacteroidales > WCHB1-69 > F23-D06. The sequence goes on along the minus strand of JAZRYC010000129.1, from coordinate 15,243 downwards.
TACACCAAGACCTGACGTTCTGGTCCTCCTTCTGGCTCATCCTCAAAAAAATAGGTCCCACTATCGGACTGCCATTCTTCGTAGCGCTGCTCCTGCAGTTGAGTTGGAAAAAAGCCAACGACTGGCTGAGCAGGTTCAAGAACTTGACATTTTATATCTGGGCTATGCTGTTGCTCATCGTCATCGGCCAAACCATAGACTACATTTTTCAAAACGGCAGAGGCAACGGACTGAACATTCTGTTCTTAGGGATTGGTTCAGCACTCACCTGCGCGGTGCATTTTGCATTCGGGAAGTGGCTGGGCGGAAAATACGGCGACCGGATGGCGGGCGGGCAACTATTAGGACAGAAAAACACCGCCATGGGCATCTGGATGGCCAACACGTACTTGAATCCGCTGGCCTCTGTATTCTTGGCATTCTATTCTATATGGCAGAATCTATTTAACAGCTGGCAGATATGGAGACACGATAAAAAAGAAGCGCAACAGACTATTTCTGTGCAAGTTTCAGCATCAGAATCGTAATTCCCAAAAAGATGATATTCGGTATCCAAGTGCCGAGAACGGGAGAAAGGCCGCCGGACACAGAGAATACGGTGGACACCTGTTGGAGAAAAATAAAGGTAAACGCCAAACCCATTCCCATAAAAATATGCACCCCGACACCGCGCTGGTTCTTTCGGGAAGACACGCTTAGGCCAAGAAACGTCATGATGATAATACCCAATGAATTAGATACGCGCTTATTGCGTTCTATCTGATAATGGGCTACCAGATTTGATCCGCGGACCTTCTCCTCCGCAATGAAATTCTTCAATTCCCTATAGGACATCGTTTCGCTAATAAACACATCCTGATTAAAATTGCGCGGCAGCACGTTGAATACCGTGTCCATCTGCCTTCCCGTCGTCACCATTTCCTGTTCACCGACAATATTACGCTTTGTATAATTCATCAGCACCCATTTTCTCTCATTTTCATCATAGGTAATGGACTGCGACTGGATTTTCATCTTAATACAATTATCTTCAAATTCCTCATAGGTGAAATAATAGCCCTCGTTCCTGCTTCGATCCCAGCGTTCCACATAGAGATAGCTGTTTTTGGAATTTTTGATATGCAGATTGGTGTTGGAAATAGCCTGTTTCCCAAAATACTTGTATTTAAACTCATTAAGATTGGCATTGGTGTGCGGCACAATGAAATTGGCCATTACCAGAGATATCAGCATAATGATAACGGCACCAGCCAAATAAGGTACTAAAAACCTATAGAAGCTGACTCCGTTGTCCAAAATGGAGATAATTTCATTATTGGAAGAGAGTTTCGACGTAAACCATATCACGCTGATAAATGTGAACAGAGGAATAAAAAGGTTAATGAAATAGGGGATGAAATTAAAATAATAGCCCACAATGATTTCAGAAACCGGAATGGACTTCCCCATAAAGCGCTGAATATTCTCAGAAAGGTCGAACACAATGATGATCGTCATCAGCAAGGCGATGGCAAAAACCACCGAGCCGAGGAATTTCCTCAGGATATAGGCGTCAATGATTTTCCAGCCTGTCTTATCGCGGAATTGATCACGTAATATATGCAACCTTTCTTTCATAGGAAGGAGATAACGATCCTTTAAATATTATCAACGGGTTCCTTAAGCCATTGGTCAAGCCATCTGAAGAACTCGCGCTGCCACAGCATGGCGTTTTGCGGTTTGGTCACAAAATGACATTCGTCAGGGAAGAAAAGGAACCTACTGGGAATACCCTTCATCTGTGCCACATCAAAAGCCTGCATGCCTTCCGTGTATGGAATACGGAAATCGTTACCGCCATGGATAACCAAGATGGGCGTATCCCAATTCCCTACAAATCGGTGGGGAGAGAAACTATAGCTTTTAGGCGTGGGATTCTGCCAATAGGCGCCTTCTATGTCATGATTGGCAAAGAAGAGTTCTTCCGTGGTATTATACCAGCTTTCGAAATTAAACATACCGCAATGGGCAATAAAAGTCTTGAAGCGTTTTTCGTGATGACCGGCCAGCCAGTAAACGGAGAATCCTCCGAAGCTGGCACCAACGCAGCCCAATCTGTTCTCGTCCACGTAGGGTTCCTTGGCCACCGCGTCAATGGCGGAAAGGTAATCCTTCATACATTGCCCGCCATAGTCCTTGCTGATTTCATCGTTCCATTCCTGTCCAAAGCCGGGCAGACCGCGACGATTGGGAGCCACCACGATATAGTCATGTGCCGCCATCATCTGGAAATTCCAACGATAGGAGTAGAACTGGCTGACGGGAGACTGTGGACCACCTTCGCAGTAGAGAAGGGCGGGATATGTCTTTGTGGAATCAAAATTCGGCGGTAGGATAACCCATACCAGCATCTGTTTGCCATCGGTGGTTTTCACCCATTTCTTCACCGTCTTTCCCAACGTAACGCTATCCAATACATCCTTATTGATAAAGCTCAGCTGCTTAACCTTTTTATTTTTCAAATTAACGGAATAGATATCCGACGGATAGGCATGGGTCGTCCTCGTCGTAATGATTTGGTCACCGCATACCTGCAGCGTGTTATAGTCATAGTCTCCCTGCGTGATCTGTTCAAACTGGCGACTGGCCAAATCCAGACTGAAAATCTGGTAAGTGGCTTCCTTACAACTATTGAAATAAACCTTCTTACCATCTGCACTCCATGAAAAGTTAGTGGCATCCTGGTCAAAGTCCTTACTATAGTCTTCCATCTTATCCGTTTTGAAATCATAAACCATGAGGCGATGCTTGTCGGATTCGAAGCCATCAGTTTCCATGCTCCACCACACCAACTTACTGCCATCGGGCGAAAACACGGGATCCATGTCATAGCCCATATTGCCCTTGGAAAGATTCTTTGTCTTTCGGGTGGCAAGGTCATAGAGGTAGATATCGGTATTAGTGCTTTCGGCGAACTGTCTGCCGGAAAGCTTTTTACATACGTATGCCAATTGTTTGCCGTCCGGGCTCCAGGCAATTTCCTCAATGCCGCCGAAAGGAGGATTGGGGCTATGGAATTTTTTACCTTCGAGAAGGTCGATGCTGTTTTTCGCTTCGGGATAGTCAGCCACAAAGACATGGCTGTAGGTACCGTCTGCCCAATAATTCCAATGGCGGTACATCAAATCATCGTATATCATGGCATTGGCTTCGGGAAGGTCGCTATAGCGTTGGGCAATGGTCGGATCCATGCGCACATTCATCGCGTAGGTGAAATGCTTCATGTCGGGCGCATAGCTGAAGCAGTTGATATCCCCATCAACATGGGTGAGCTGCTGGGCATGACTGCCGTCGGGATCACATTCCCACACCTGCGTTCCTTTGTCATCGCCGTACAGATAGGCAATCTTCTTACCGTCAGGGCGCCAAATGGGCTGCACTTCGTCATTCGGCGTAATGGTGATGCGCGTGGGTTCACCGCCTTCGATAGGCATCGTATAGAGTTCAGCGTTTCCACTATTGGTACGGTAGTCAAAATACTTCACGCTGTATAGAATTGTCTTCCCGTCGGGAGAGACCTGCACATCGGAAAGGCGCCCCAGATACCACAGAATCTTTTCATCCATTACACCTTTGGAAAAATCAGGCTTTTCGCGATTTTCCTTGGAAATCACCGAATTGGGATCCACATTATTCTTTTTGGCACAGCCGCTGCATAACATAATCACTAACGTTAAGAGGATAAGGTTTTTCTTCATAAGAGGTTGTTTTTATAACGGCGGCAAAGGTACGCAAAAAAATAGAAAGACTCTTAAAAAACAATAACTACACTCATGCAATAAATTAAAAAAAACCACGTTTTCTTTTTTCCATTATTTACGAAACAAATACATACTGATATGAAAAAACTCATCCTTTTGGCAGCCATCAGCTGCATGCTCTTAGGATCCTGCAAACAGCAGGCAAAATCAGACGAGCAACAAATCCAACTTCCAGTTCCTGAAATGACGGAAGAACAAAAGCAAGCCAAAGAAGATTGGGAAAACTGGGAAAGCCTCTCCAACGAACGCAAAAACGAGCTTCTTGACCAACAGAAAGCAGCCTACGACAAAATGAAGGCGGCAAAAGAAGAACGAGAAGCCAGAAAGGCAAAATTCGAAGAAGCCATGGCCAACTGGGACAACCTCTCCTTAGACGAGCGTAGAGCCGCCTTTGACCTGCTATATCCGAAAAAAGCCACTGCAGAAAAAGATTCCTGCAATGGGAAATGCACCAATGATGGGAAATGCACCAAAGAAGGATGCAAAGGAAACTGTTCAAGCAAAGAAGGGCACTCTTGCTGCAATCATAAAAAATAAGCTACGAATATGAAAAACATTGCAGTATTTGCTTCGGGATTCGGCTCCAACTTCCAAGCCATCATCGAGGCTGTGCGAAACCAGGAACTTCAGGCGAACATCGTATTATTGGTATCCGACAAGCCGGAATGCAAAGCGGTGGAGCGTGCCCGCGAAAATGGTATCGACACCTTCACGTTTTGCTCACGCGACTATGCCGATAAGGCCGCTTACGAAACGGCTATTCTCCAAGAACTGGAGCAACGACAGGTGGACTATATCGTTTTGGCCGGCTACATGCGCTTCATCGGCAATGTGCTGTTGTCCCATTTCCCCATGAAAATCATCAATCTACATCCCGCCCTACTCCCCTCCTTCCCTGGAGCACACGGCATTGCCGATGCCTACCACCACGGCGTCAAAGTGTTCGGCATCACCATCCATTTCGTGGATGAGGGAGTGGACACCGGAAAAATCATCGACCAATTCGCCTTCCACGCGGATGGAACTGAAACTCTGGAGGAAATTGAAACGCACATCCACCAATTAGAGCATCAACACTTTCCCAGCACGATTCACAAAGTGCTGAACAACTAACAACCCTAGGAGACGCTTCAAACGAGCGTCTCTTTTTTTTCTTGTTTTGAAAAATCTTCTAGTCTTCTCATTGTCCACAGAACAGTGATTACATTTTTTTGTTTCGGACTTTGAAAACCCATTTTTTTTGCGTACGTTTGCACCTTTTAATCAAGAAAATCAACTATACAATGGAAAAATACGAATATCAGAACTTTACAGACATTGCCGAGCAACTCTATGCAACAATTGAAGAATTTTTAGCTCATTTTACCAAATACCCGACCGACGTCGCCATCGGCATCTGCGATGAAACGCGCAAAATCGTCATGGACAGTCCTTCCAAAATCCCAGCCGAATACAAACAATACTCCATTGCCGACTTCATCATGACCAACGAGAAGGGGCTTTACGAACCTGATACCAAAGTCATATTCGGTGAGGAAAGAAAATAATTCCGTTCGCTGCATTATGAAAGGAAAAAAACTCCCATTACTAACCATACTCTGCTTAACCATACTGACAGTGCTCGTACCCGTCAGGCATGGGGCATTCGCCCAATGTGAGAGTCGGGCGGAAGCTGCCTTCTCAAAAATGACCTTGGAGGAAAAAATCGCGCAGTTAATGATCATCCGCGCCAGTTCCACCGGTGGTGAAAGTGCCCATGCGGCCCTAGTAGCCAAGGTAGGTAAGTTCCAACCGGGAGGCGTATGCTTCTTCCAAGGCAATCCCGTGTGCGAAGCAAAACTCACCAACCGAATCCAAGAAGTCAGCAAAGTCCCTATGTTCATCTCCATTGATGGTGAATGGGGACCGGCCATGCGTTTGGACAGCTGCGTGGCCTTTCCACGACAAATGACGTTGGGCGCACTTTCCGCCGAAGACGATTCCCTCATCTACCAAATGGGACTCGAAGTGGCCAAACAGTGCCGTGCCATCGGCGTCAATCTCAACTTCGCCCCCGTTGTGGACATCAACAACAATGCCAAGAACCCCGTCATCAACAGTCGTTCCTTCGGCGAAAACCGAGACAAGGTCGTTAGCAAGGCCGCCCTTTATCTACAGGGCATGATAGACGGAGGCATCAGTGGCTGTATCAAACATTTCCCAGGTCACGGCGACACAGAAACCGACTCCCATTTAGGACTCCCAACCATCAAGAAAAGCCGTATTGAGTTAGACGAACTAGAACTCTACCCCTATCGCAAACTCATCAACCAGAATGCAGAAATGATCATGGTGGGACATCTCAACATTCCTGCCTTGGACACGACTCCAAAATCCGTATCTTCCCTTTCCTTCCCTATTGTTTCGGAGCTACTCAAACGCGACTACGGCTATACCGGTCTCATTGTCACAGACGGTATGGAAATGCAGGGCGTGCGACGCCAGAACCAATTCGAGGGAGATGTTGAAATCCAAGCCCTGCTGGCTGGCGTGGACCTGTTGCTGCTGCCCGGAGAGACCGAGGCCGTCATCCACTCCATCAAAAACGCCATTGACAGCGGAATCATCCCCATTGAACTCATCAACGAACGCTGCATGCGCATTCTGGAATACAAGGAAAGCAAAGGATTTTTAGACTTCCATCCTGTGGATGTCAGTCTTATTCCCCAAGAGATGAACTCCCCAAACGCCGTCCGCATCAACGATCTTATGGAACAACGCGCCGTCACCTTGCTGAAAAACGAAGACGGCATCCTCCCCCTTTCCATCATACCGGGCGACACCCTCACAGCCGACAGCATCGCCTTTCTCTGCATAGGCCGCGACGAATACCAAAAATCCTACCGCAAGATAGTTTCTTCTTACCCTCTTCCCTATATTTCCCTTCCCAAAAATATTTCCGCCAAAGACTACGAGAAGGACAAAGAACTCTTGATGCCATACAACCGCGTCATTGTAGCCTACGGAGGTTCCAATCAATTGGCCGCTTCTCAATACGGGGCCGACAGGAAGACCATTCAGTTTCTCAACGAACTGGCTGCCGAAAAACGTGTCATCCTGATCCACCTCGGCAATCCATATGTGCTCAGTATGTTTGACTCGCTCACTGATTACGAAGCCGTGCTGGTCACCTATCAGGCTACCCCTAATAGTATGAAGACCGCTTTGGACGCCTGTTTTGGGAATGCCGTTTGCAAAGGTACGCTGCCGGTTTCCAACAACATGTACCCTTCAGGTTCTGGAATTACGGGAAGCATACAGGAGGAAAACCTATCCGCCCTTACGGATTCCATCACCCGCATATTGGATGCTCTTCTTTCCAACGGCATACAAAACAAAGTATATCCGGGATGCGTGGTTCTCGCATTGAAAGACGGACGTCCCATCTACCATAAGGCATTCGGCAACTTCACCTACGACAACCAGAATCGGGCAACTCTGCACACCATGTACGACTTGGCCTCCATTACCAAAACGGCTGCCACCACCCTTGCCGTTATGAAACTGTATGACGAACAAAAGTTTCAGCTTACCGATCCCATCGGCAAATACCTACCCTATTTGAACAACACCAACAAGGCGCACATCACCATTGTCGAGTTGCTCACACATACCTCCGGCCTTCCGGCCTTCATTCCCTTCTACAAAAAAATACAAAATGACGAGACCTACCTACGGCACTATAGAACGCCTAATTTTGATATCAAAGTGGCGGACAATCTATATTTGCGTAACGACTACCCCGACACCATGCGGTACCGGATTGCCCACTGCGTCCTCGGACGCCGACAATACTTATACAGCGACTTAAACGCCCTCTTGCTTAAAGACCTTGTAGAAGCCCTTTCGGGACAAGCCTTAGAAGATTTCCTTGACCGTCATTTCTACCATCCCATGGGACTCACACACACCTGCTTTCAACCCTTGAATCATGGTTTTACCAAAGCTGATGTAGCGCCCACGGAAAAAGACGTTGATTTTCGCAAACAGGTAGTACAGGGCTATGTTCACGACCAAACCGCCGCCCTCATGAATGGCAATGCCGGAAATGCCGGTCTGTTCTCCACCGCCGAAGAATTAGGCGACATCTACCAAATGCTTTTAGACAAAGGCATGTTCCACGGCACCCGCTATCTCTCGGAGAAAACCGTTGAACTATTCACATCCGCCTATGAAATCCACGGTGGCAAAATTCGGGGACTCGGATTCCACACGCCGAAACACCCTGGAAATAGCAGTATCCTGCCCAAGGAGGCCGACCATAAGACCTTCGGGCACCAGGGCTTCACAGGCACTGTGGTTTGGTGCGACCCCGACCAACATCTCGTTTACGTATTCCTATCCAACCGAGTTTATCCAAGTTGCACACCAAACAAACTATCTCAAAGTAAAATACGGCTAACGGCACACGAAATCATCTACAAGGCACTCCTGCCGCTAAGCAAGCACTAATGTTCGTAAAATTCTATTTAGAACGTATCCATTATGAAAGAAAATCCTATTCTTCTGCTTATTGATACAGCCACCGAAATCTGTTCCGTAGCGGTCAGCAAAGGAAAAGACATCCTCGGATGTTGTGAAACCGATGACGGAAACGCACATTCCAAAAACCTCCTTCCATATATTGACAAAGTACTATCGGGGAACCAATTGGCCATGAAAGACATCGATGGTGTCGTCATCAGCATTGGTCCGGGCTCCTACACCGGCCTTCGCATCGGAGTGTCCACAGCAAAGGGAATAGCCTATTCCCTCAACATCCCCGTCATTACCATCGGCACACTGGAGAGTATTGCATTCGGTGCATCATGCTCTTTTAAAAACATACAGGGATTTCAAATCGCACCCATGATTGACGCCCGCCGTATGGAAGTGTTCACCGCCCGTTACAACGACCAGCTACAACTCATAGAACCTGTGAATGCCGCCATTATTGAAGCGGACGCCTACAGCGAACTACTGGAAGACCAGCCTATCCTGTTCTGCGGAAACGGCATGCCCAAATGCAGGGATATTCTTTCCAAACATTCAAACGCGCATTTTTCAGAAGAACCTCTGTCGGCCAAACATATGCTCTTACCCGCACTTCTCAAATGGCAGAAGGAGGAATTTGCCGACACCGCCTATTTCGAGCCTTTCTATCTAAAGGAATATGTGGCCGCCAAACCACACGTAAAAGGCCTATAACCAAATAAAACATGGAGATTCGAGAACCCATTGACCAAAAGAAAAAGCTGAACATCATCGCTATTGCCGACGACACAGACTACGGTCGTTCCGCCATATGCTATGGTGAACGATTGGCTAAGGTTTTCGATGCCACCCTGACAGTGATTACAAACTTCGGATTCTCCTTGGAATCCAAATCCAAACCAACACCCCATTACTCCATTTCCACTTCTGAAACACAATTCGTCAAGAATGACTATTTCTTCCCCGAACGGCTGTACCATTACGCCGACGAGACCAACACCATCATGTTCGTCATCGGAGTAGATACCCGGGAGAAAAAAGGATTGTTTGACAAAAGAAAGGCCATTCGATTCATCAAGCCCAGCCGACTGCCAGTAATGACCATAGGCCGAAAACATCCTGACGAAAACGCCTTCAAACATATTCTGCTGCCCATCGACATTGAGCGGCAAGCCAAAGAGAAGGCCTTGTGGGCAGGCTACTTCAGCCGCTTCTATCAAGCCACCATCCACATCCTACATGCCGACTACAAAGACAGCGGGCTGAAGCGACAGGTTGGTGACAATATCGCCTTTGTGGAAAAACTATTCCATAATCTTGACATCAACTATGAAAAAGACTTGGTTGAGCCACAACAAAACCTTGACCTTTACTCCATAGACTATGCGAAAAAAGTAGATGGCTCACTCACCGTCATCACCATGACCAAATATTTCACAGTGGCGGACCTGCTGACCGGGGCCCGCGAAAAACGCATCATCGGAAATCCTCAGGATTTCCCCGTCCTTTGTATCAACCAACGTGACGACCTCTATGTCTTATGCACATAGATGGCTTCACTATAAAGCATCACCACGATGACAGAATATACCGACATATTACAAACACCCATTGAGTTTTTAAAAGGCGTTGGTCCCAAACGGGCCGAAGTACTTCAAAAGGAGTTCGGCATACACACTTTTCAAGACCTTCTTTACTACTATCCATATCGCCATGTGGACAAATCGCATGTTTACCATGTGTCCGACATCATTGAAGACGGAAGCTACATCCAACTGCGGGGGCGCATCAGCAATTTGCAAATAGTAGGACAGCAGCGAACAAAACGCCTTACCGCACAATTCTCCGATGAAACCGGCAGCATCGACTTAGTCTGGTTCAACGGGATCAAATGGGTGCAGGAAACACTCATGCAGAAACAGGAATTCATCATCTTCGGAAAACCAACGATCTTCAACGGACATTGGAACATGACCCATCCGGAAATGATAGACCCGCACGCGCAAAGCGCCACTACTGTTCCCATGCGCTTCATGCCGCTCTACAACACTTCCGACATCGCCAAAAAAAAGACGTTGGATTCCAAAGCCATCTCCAAGCTCACGGCCAACCTTATTCCCATCGTCAAAGAAGTCATCCCGGAAACCCTGCCGGCAGACATGTTAAATAATCTTAAATTGCTTCCTTTGAAAGAAGCCCTCTGCAGCATCCACTATCCGGAAAGCAACGAACAACTTTCACGTGCCGCATTACGCCTCAAATTTGATGAGCTATTCTTCACCCAACTGAAGATGCTCCTTCTAAAACAAATTAACACAAAACGAATTAAAGGATATACCTTTGAAAAAGTCGGTGACCATTTTAACACTTTTTATAAAAAACATCTTCCCTTTGAACTAACCAACGCCCAGAAAAGAGTAATCAAGGAAATCCGGGCCGACTTAGGCAGCGGGCGCCAAATGAACCGGCTCCTGCAGGGAGATGTGGGCAGCGGCAAGACCATCATCGCGCTATTCATCATGTTGATAGCCATAGACAATGACTACCAATCCTGTTTGATGGCCCCTACAGAAATATTGGCCACCCAGCATTACGAGAAAATCAGCAAACAAGTTGCTCCGTTAGGACTACGTGTTGAATTCCTATCCGGTTCCACAAAAACAGCCAAAAGGCGACAGATTCTGGGAGGTCTGCAGAATGGCGACGTGGACATCCTCATCGGCACCCACGCCCTGATTGAGGACAGTGTTGTATTCAAGAACCTCGGACTAGTAGTTATTGACGAGCAACATCGCTTCGGCGTGGAGCAGCGGGCCAAACTTTGGCGCAAGAGTACCACACCACCGCACATTCTGGTGATGACGGCAACCCCCATTCCTCGCACATTGGCCATGACCCTTTATGGAGATTTGGACGTATCCGTCATCGACGAACTTCCGCAAGGTAGGAAGCCCATCGTCACCAGGCATTTATTTGAAAAAGACCGCCTGAAACTATTCGGGTTCATGCAAAAGCAAATAGAGCAGGGGCGCCAGGTGTTCATGGTTTATCCGCTTATCCAGGAATCTGAAAAGATGGACCTCTTAGACCTCATGGCTGGATACGAGGCCATTGAACGGGCATTCCCCCCTCCCCAATACAGTATCGGCGTAGTACATGGAAAGATGAAGCAGGAAGAAAAAGACTACGAAATGCAGCGCTTCGCAAAAAACCAGAGTCAGATTCTGCTTTCCACCACCGTTATAGAAGTAGGCATCGATGTGCCGAATGCGACCGTCATGGTCATTGAGAATGCGGAACGGTTCGGGCTCTCACAGCTGCACCAGCTACGCGGACGCGTGGGCAGAGGCGGCAATCAATCTTACTGCATCCTCATGTCCAAATACGAACTCAGCACGGAAGGTCGCAAGCGCCTGGACGCCATGGTCAGCACCAATGACGGGTTCGAAATTGCCAATTTCGACCTGCAACTGCGGGGCCCCGGCGATATACAGGGCACACAACAAAGCGGCATGCTGGATTTCAAAATCGCTGACATCGTCAAAGACGAAAAACTCGTCACCTACACACGCAACCTCGCCTTGCAGGTATTAGACAATGATCCCGACCTGAGCAGACCCGAACATAGAAGACTTTCCATGCAGGTGGCCAAGATGCTCAACGGAGAAGTCAATTGGAGCATTATCAGTTAATAAGACAAAAACATTGCTATTATGAATAAATTTTTATCCAAAACTTTTGGACTCAACCCAGAAAAGCACAATATAAAGACGGAAATACTGGCCGGTATCACCACCTTTCTAACCATGTCCTACATCCTTGCCGTCAATCCCTCCATCTTTGGGGCCTTGGCCAGTCAGGGCATGGCTATTGACGCCACCTTCACAGCCACCGCACTGGCCTCCATTGCCGGCACCCTGATCATGGCCTTCTACGCCAAAAAACCATACGGATTGGCCCCAGGAATGGGACTGAACGCCTTCTTTGTCTTCACCGTATGCCTCGGTATGGGCTATAGTTGGCAGTTCGCCCTCACCGCCATCTTCCTCGAAGGCATTCTGTTCATCCTGCTCACCATCACCAAAGTCCGTAAATGGATCGTCAATACCATTCCCGATTCCCTCAAAAAGGCCATTGGCGCAGGTATCGGCCTGTTTTTAGCCTTCATCGGCCTGCAAAACGCGGGATTCGTCACCGCTGACAGCTCCACCCTAATCACTTTAGGCGACCTTCATTCTTCGCAATGTCTGCTATTCATCATCGGACTCATCATCACCTCCGCGCTGGTTATTCGAAACGTCCGCGGCGGCATTATCATCGGCATTCTCATTACCACCCTTATCGGCATCCCGATGGGCATCACCCAATTTCACGGCATTGTCTCCACACCGCCTTCCATCGCCCCCATATTCTGTAAATTCCAATGGCACGACATCCTCAGCTGGGACATGTTCATCGTTGTCTTCACCTTCCTATTCATCGACCTCTTTGATACCATCGGGACGGTGCTCGGCGTCTCTCTGAAAACCGGAATGGTGGATGAAAACGGAGAAGTGGAAGACATCGACAAAATATTCATGTCAGACGCTTTGGCCACCACCATCGGCGCTTGCCTGGGGACCAATACAACCACCACCTACGTAGAAAGTTCCACTGGCGTGGCAGAGGGCGGCCGCACGGGTCTCACCGCTTTCACCATTGCCTGCTGCTTCGCCCTATCGCTGTTCTTCGCGCCACTCTTTTTGGTTATCCCCGCCGCTGCCACCGGACCCGTGCTGGTCATCATCGGCCTATTCATGATCTCACCCATCCGGGAAATCAATTTCGACGATTATTCGGAGGCCATCCCCGCCTTTCTCACTATGATACTCATGCCCCTTTGCAACAGCATTTCCGACGGCATCCTCATCGGTATGATCGCCTATGTGATACTCAACGCCGTCTCTGGAAAATTCAGGAAGATCAGTGTCACCATGTGGATTCTTGCCACAATCTTCATCCTCAAATACATTTTTATTTAATTCCCTCATTAGCAAATAATCAATTTGATGTTAAGAAGTTAAGAAACTAAGAAGTGTAGATATTAAGTCGGCATTCATTAATTCCTTATACTTGAAATCTAAAACCAAATGTTATATATTATACATACTAAATAGGGGTTAATTAAAAAAAAATGTATATTTGCGCCCTTTATTAAAAATAACAATCAATTATAAATCAAATAATTAAAATCACCGATGAAAGTTTATCAGACCAAAGAAATTAGAAATGTTGCCCTCATAGGCGGTAACCGCGTAGGTAAGACAACGTTAGCCGAAGCCATGGCTTTTCACGGCGGCGTCATCAGCAGAAGAGGCACAGTAGAGGATAAGAATACCATTTCCGACTACCGCGAAGTGGAATTGGAAAGACAACAATCTATCCAAAGCACCATAATGTATGCTGAATATGAAGGCAAGAAAATCAACATGATTGACTGTCCTGGTTTTGATGACTTTGTTGGTGAAACCATTGGTGCTCTCCGCGTGATGGATACCGCTTTGATGGTTATCAATTCCCAAAACGGCGTTGACGTTGGTGCCGAAATCCAATGGCGTCATGCAAAAACTGCTGGCATTCCCGTAATGTTCGTTGTAAACCAACTCGACCACGAAAAAGCCAACTTCGACGAAACGATGAACCAGCTGAAAGAATACTTCGGCGGCAGCGTTATGCCTTTCCAATTTCCGGTAAACGCAGGCGTTGGTTTCGACTCCGTGATTGACCTGCTTCAAATGAAGCTCCTCAAATTCCCGGCAAACGGCGGCAAAATGGTTGTAGAAGACATTCCTGCCAACCTCGCTGACAAGGCTGAAGAAATGCACAGCGCCCTTATCGAAGCGGCTGCTGAAAATGATGAAGCCCTTATGGACAAATTCTTTGAAGAAGGTACTCTTTCCGAAGACGACATGATTAAGGGTCTCAAACTCGGTATCGCCAACCGTGGCACGTTCCCGGTAATCTGCGTTGCCGCTAAATCCGACCAAGGTATCGACCGCATGATGGACCTCGTGATCAAGAACTGTCCGTCTCCAGACGAAGGTGCCCCAATGAAGACTCAAGATGGTAAGGAATTCAACTATAACGCCGCTGATCCTTTCGTAGGCTTTATTTTCAAAACCGCTATCGAACAACACCTCGGCGAAGTTGCCTATATCAAAGTGGCTGCCGGCGAAATCACTAAGGGCGCCGACCTCGCCAATACAGTGAACGGCTCTAAAGAAAGAATCTCCCAATTACTTGTATTCGCAGGTAAGAACAGAGTTGAAGTGGACAAGGCTGTCGCTGGTGATATCATCGCCACCATCAAATTGAAATCCGCCCAAACCGGTACCACATTGGTTGCCAAGGGTGATGACGTTATCGTTCCCACTGTTTATCCGGATCCTAAGTTCCGCACCGCAGTAAGAGCTAAAAACAGTTCCGATGATGAAAAATTAGGTGCGATTCTGAATGAAATCCGCAAGACCGATCCTACCTTCCTGATGGAACAGTCTAAGGAATTGAAACAGATGATTATTTCCGGTCAGGGCGAACAACACCTCAACATCGTGAAATGGATGGTTGAAAAACTCAACAAGATTGAAGTTGACTACTACGCTCCGAAGATTCCGTATCGTGAAACCATCACGAAATCCGCTGAAGCTATGTATCGTCATAAGAAACAATCCGGTGGTTCCGGCCAATTCGGCGAAGTACACATGCTCGTTGAAGCCTACTACGAAGGTATGCCTACCCAAAGCAAATACCCGATCCGTGGTACGGAAACCTACGACCTTCCTTGGGGTGGTAAGTTGATCTACAACAACTGTATCGTCGGTGGTGCTATCGATGCACGCTTCATGCCGGCTATCTTGAAGGGTATTATGGAAAGACTGGAAGAAGGCCCGCT
>JAZRYC010000128.1:0-2657 GCA_045600525.1 Bacteroidales bacterium | reverse complement strand
AATGATATCAGAATTCTGTTGTCCCATGCTCATGCGTTGTCTGAAGTGAGTATTATGGCCCATGATGGCTCGTTTATTTCCACTAAGCCTATTTTAACCATGGTTATTTCCCAAGAAGGATTGCGCCGTGCCGCCTGCTGCAATTTGGCTGAAAGCTTTGAAAGCACAGTCGCAGTGGATATGGAATATGCAGATGCCATTACGGGTGCACGCCAGATTTCCATGTTGGGCTTGGCCGGAATCTATAGCCAAATCCTTTTGGAGAATGTCCCCTTTATAAGAATGCTTACCCATCAGTTCGGACTGGGTTTTGTGCCTGGTTCCTGGATGGAGGCGATTAGTGTATCCAAAGGCGTGGCTTCGGTGACCAACGGATATGAAGCAATTACCGGACAAATCAATGTGGATTATAAAAAGCCCGAGACGAACTACGAACGTGTTTTTGTCAATCTTTACGGAAATACGATGGGTAAGGGTGAACTTAGTTTCAACAGCCGTTTCAAGGTGGGTAAAAAAGATAAAGTGACCACTATGTTGATGTTGTTCGCCGGCGACCAGTTCGCTAAGGTGGATATGAATAAGGATGGTTTTTTGGATGTTCCTAAAAATCAACAAATCAATGTGATGAATCGATGGGATTATCACGTAAACAAGATTATGGAGGGACGTGCGTTTGTTGATTTCGTCTGGGATAATCGTGTTGGCGGCCAAAATGCCTATAATTGGCGGAATGATTTCTGCTCAAACGAAATTTATGGTTTGCATATTGACAATAAAAAATTAGACGTCATTACTAAAAACGGTTTCCTTCTTCCTGGGGAAGATGAAAGTATCGGCACAATACTTTCTTATACATCCCATTGGACAGATGCGGTCTTCGGTACCAAGATTTATGGCGCATGGCAAAACAGCCTCTATGCCAATGTGCTATATTCCAATAAATTTGGCGCCGCCAAGCACCATAAGCTGACGGCGGGCGGAAGTCTTCAATATGATCACTTCTATGAGTCTTTGTCTTATTTTACGGCTCCTGAACTCACAACTACGGTTCCTACGAAAGAATTGGTCCCAGGTGTCTTTGCAGAATATTGCTATATCATAGATCCCAAATTGGTGGTGATGGTTGGCGCTCGCTTTGACTATGACACTCGTTATAAGCAGTTGTTTTGGACTCCTCGCGTGCATTTGAAATGCCAGGTGGCGAAAAATACGTTTCTGCGTGCGTCTGCGGGAAAAGGATATCGCTCCTCGTATGTGTTAGCTGAAAATATTTCTCTTCTTACTTCCAACCGACATTACCAAGAACTGGAATGTTTGAAGGCGGAAGAAGCCTATAATGCCGGTGTCAGCTTGGTGCAGAGCTTTGATATGAAAGGCGGAAAATCATCGCTGTCTATTGATTATTTCTATACGCATTTTATGAATCAAACTATTGTGGATCTGGATAGGGATGTCCATGCCATCTATGTGTATAATCTCAATGGGATGGTTAATGGTTCCCAAAACATATCGCGCTCCCATTCCGCTCAGGTGGAGTTGATCTTGAAACCTTTTGAAAGATTTGAAATTACTTTGGCGTACAGATATAATGATGTAAGATATATGACGAATGGGATTATGCGTGAGAAGGTTTTGATGAGCCCTCATAAAGGACTGCTGAATCTCAATTACAGCACGCGTTATGATCGATGGAAATTTAATGTGACTTTGCAGGTGAATGGTCCTCAAAGACTTCCCGATACACAAACCAACCCTATGCTATACCAACGTCCAGACTATTCTAAAACATTCTGTATTCTCAATGCACAGATTACGAAAAAATTTAGAAGATGGGAAATCTATGCCGGTGCTGAAAATATGCTGAATTACAAACAGAAAGATCCTATTGTCGCCTCTGACAATCCGTTTGGGGAGTTCTTTGATGCCACGATGGTGTATGCTCCTATCACGGGTGTTATGGGCTATTTGGGGGTGCGCTTTATGTTAAAGTAGAACTTTGTTTAAAAAAATGTATTTTTGCCGCCCGTAAGTAGAAACAATATTTTATGGTAAATCAATTATTTATTAATCAAAAATATCAATCAATGAAGAAAATTATCTTATTCGCCCTGATGGCCGTTCTTTCTTTAGGTGCTTTTGCACAGAAGGAACAAACTGTTACAATCAAAACGAATGCATCATTGAACTGCCAGAAATGCGCTGACCGCTTTAGTGAGAACGTCCCGTTCTTCAAAGGTGTTAAAACGTACACCTATGATACTAAAACTGCCAAACTGACTATCAATTATGATGCCAACAAGACTAATCCTGACCAACTTCGTAAAGAAATCAGTATGTTGGGATATAATGCAGACAACGTTCCTGCAGATCCTAAGGCTCGTGAAAAACTCCCCGCATGTTGTAAGGGTGGCGGCTCTTGCTCCCATGATGCAGCCGGCGAACACAAATGCAGCCAGCAATGTCAGGGCCAAAAGGATGCTCAACACAAATGTAGTCATGAGTGCCAGGGCAAAGCCGGCGAGCACAAATGCAGCCAGCAATGTCAGGGCCAAAAGGATGCTCAACACAAATGTAGTCATGAGTGCCAGGGCAAAGCCGGCGAGCACAAATGCAGCCAGCAGTGTCAGGGCCAAAAGGATGCTCAACACAAATGTAGT
>JAZRYC010000127.1:0-13112 GCA_045600525.1 Bacteroidales bacterium | reverse complement strand
TGCAAAGATATGTTTTTTTCGTACTTTTGCGGCCTCAATAATAAAACATATTAGACATATGACAATTTCATACCTGATGATTGCAGGATTCTTCATCTTCCCAGTGCTTATCATCCTGTTATTCAACAAATACAAATGGTCGCAGAAAATCGGGACAGTAATCATGGCCTATGCCGTCGGCATCATCATCGCATTACTGAATTCCGCCTTCGGATTTCTTCCTGCAGAAGGTGAGCCTGGTGCCGCCATGCTGACCACGATAGAAAAAAACCTCATGAGCGTATGCGTTCCTTTGGCCATTCCCCTCATGCTTTTCAACTCGGACTTCAAACTTTGGACGAAATCGCTTTCCAAAACGTTTGCCGTACTTATCGGCGGCATCGTGGCGGTTTGCATTGCCGTTGTGGCAGGCTATTTTATTTTCAAAAACACCGATTTCGCCGCCAACGAGGAATTTAAGAAAGTGGCCGTAATGATGACCGGCATTTACACGGGTGGCACCCTCAATTTCACCGCCCTGAGCAACATTGTCAATGCCGACCCGAACACCTACAACATCACCCTTGCTTTTGAGGAAATCGTCACCCTTCCGTTTATTGTCTTTATCCTGGCCGGTGGCTACAAGCTGTTCCGCAAGATACTGCCCTATAAGGATGAAACGTCATTGGACCAAAGCGAGAACCTCAACCAAGTAGCAGAAGAAACCTTTGAGAACTACCGCGGCATGCTTCAACTTAAGACCTTCGGCAAAATGATGATCGGCCTGTTACTTTCATTGCTCATGCTTGGCGTCGGCGTCGGGCTTTCCATGATCATTGTCGGAAAAATCAACGAATTGATCGTCATTCTCACCATCACCACTTTGGCCATTGCCGCCTCCTTCAACAAAAAGATCAGAGAACTCCCCAAGACCTTTGAACTGGGCATGTTCTTTATCCTCATCTTCAGTGTGGTGGTTGCCTCTATGTTTGATGTCACCAAGATCGACAGTTCTTCCCTGACCATCATGTGGTTTATCCTATTCGTTATGATAGTGACTATCATCCTGCATCTCATCTTCTGCCGCATTTGCAAAATCAGCGGCGACTTGTTCACGGTTTCCAACATCGCCTTACTCTGTTCTCCCCCATTCGTCCCTCCCGTTGTGGAAGCTCTCGGAAACCGGAAGGTCATGATCAGCGGTATTGCCGTGGGATTGGTCGGATACGCCGTGGGAACCTATCTCGGATCACTTTTCGCAACCATCATCGGCCTACCTCTGTTTTAACATCCCCAAACCGTATGAAAAAAATCATACTACACAAAGGAAAGGAAAAGTCGCTTCTCCGTTTTCATCCATGGGTTTTCTCTGGAGCCATCCAACAGATGAACAACAACATTCAAAATGGAGACATCGTTGAAGTGTGCGACAGCCGCGGACAATATCTCGCCACAGGACATTTCCACAACAGCTCCATAGCCGTCAGAATATTTAGTTTTGAACCTGTCGAGCCCTCTTTCGACTTCTGGAAGAAGAAAATACTGAAAGCCCTATCGTTTCGCAAATCCATCGGTTTGATTGACAATCCTGACACGAACATGTTCCGATTGGTCAATGGCGAAGGCGACGGACTCCCCGGCCTCATTATCGACTTTTACGACGGGAACGCCGTACTTCAATTTCATTCTTACGGAATGTATCTCCTGAAAGATTCTTTGGTGCAGATTCTCAAAGAAGTCTTTCCCAACATAAAATCCATCTTCAATAAAAGCGGGCTCTCGCTGAATGAGAACGATTCGTTCAAAGCCGAAGACGAACTGCTATTTGGAGAATTAGGCGAAGTTATCGGCAAGGAAAACGGCATCCGTTTCCATATTGACATACCGGGCGGTCAGAAGACAGGCTTTTTCCTGGATCAACGGGACAGTCGCCGGATGGTGGGCGAATTGGCCAAAGGGCACCGCGTGCTCAACATGTTCTGCTATTCCGGAGGATTTTCCACCTACGCCCTGCGCGGTGGTGCCGAGCATGTGGACTCCGTTGACATATCCCGCAAAGCTATTGAACTCACAGACCAAAATATAGCCCTACTGGGCGATGAAGCGGTAAAACGCCACACCTCCTATTGCGAAGACGTATTCAAGTTTCTTGAAGAAATGCCCTGCCAGGCGTACGACCTCATCGTACTTGACCCGCCTGCCTTCGCAAAGCACCATCGTGTGAAAGAACAGGGCATCAAGGGATACCGCAATATCAACCGTAAGGCCATGGAGAAACTCCGTTCGGGCGGACTATTGTTCACTTTTTCCTGCTCTCAAGCCATCAGCATAGACGATTTCAAGACCATCGCCTTTTCCGCCGCCGCCATGGAGCAGAAGAATGTGCGGGTGGTCCATCAAATGCAACATGCCCTTGACCATCCCTTCAACATCTACCACCCAGAGGGAAACTACCTCAAAGGACTATTACTCTCCGTTGAATAACCTAACACCTGTTATGCTGAAGAACATCCTATTTGTCGGTTTAGGTGGCGCCATAGGGAGCATTTTGCGATATATTATTTCCTGCATCACCAGTCATTTTCAGCACCTGCCGGCCCTTTTCGGAACGCTGTTGGCCAACATACTCGGATGCTTTGCCATCGGCATAGTCCTTTCCAGCTGTGACCGGGAAAGCCTTCTATTATTTGCCTCGGTAGGCATCTGCGGCGGATTTACTACTTTTTCAACGTTCTCCGCACAAACCATTGATGCCCTCCAATCGGGCAAATACGCACTCGCCATCGGATACATACTCACCACCCTTCTGACATGCCTTCTTATGACTTGGGCAGGGCTTTCCGTAGGCAAGAAAATTCTTTAGGTCTTCCATGAAATCCATTGACCATATCAAAAGCCATGTCCAACTCGTCAAGTTAGAACAGGACTATGACAAAAAATCATTAGAGGCTTCCTTTCGGGCATCTCTGGAACACAGTTACAACAATAGTAACTGCTGGTTTCCCATACAGATCGGAAACAGTTTCTACAATGCTCTCAACCAATACATTTTAGAAATCGACTATGCCGGAAAATATGCGCTCAGTCAAGATTGCGAATTTGAGCCAGGGAAGAGCGTCATTTTCTTCTATCGAAAATCAGTACAGGACAAGGAGGTCAAGCTGCTTCCAAGCAGCTACACCATTCAGCGCATTCAGGGCAAGCGTTTGCAAATAGACCTTCCCGATGCCACTTTTTCCACGCATCTCAAAGATGTAGCCGCCAAATATGAAATGGGCGTTTGCATTGGATTTGACGAAACCACCTATCAAGTCATGCTGCATTCCCTGCAGAGACTGCAAGATACGGACAACGACAAGGTTGTGCACCTGCGCGAGACGTTGTTGGGTGATGTCAAACCCAGTTTCAGGGATCTCTCTCCCATTGCCTGCGGCAATCTCAACCGTAGTCAGAGCGAGGCAGTAAACAAGATACTGGCCGCCCGTGAAGTAGCCGTCGTGCACGGCCCTCCCGGGACTGGAAAGACCACCACGCTGGTGGCAGCCATTGCGGAGACCACGCGACGCGAGCCACAAGTACTTGTTTGCGCGCCCAGCAACGCAGCCATCGACTGGATCAGCGAGCAGTTGTTACAACAAGGCATACGAGTGCTACGGGTAGGAAATCCTCTGCGCATCAGCAAGCCGCTATTAGATTGCACCTATGAGCGGAATTTCGCCGCCCATCCTGACTACCCAGAGCTTTGGAGCGTGCGCAAACTGATTCGTGAAATACACAGTTCTCCATCTTCGCGCCAAAGAAACCAGCACCTGCAACAACTGCACCGCCGGCGCGAAGCGTTGGAAATGAAAATTCATGACGAGGTTCTCCATAGCGCCGAAGTCATCACCTGCACACTCATTGGAAGCGCGAACTACGTCTTAGAGCATCAACATTTCGGGACCGTATTCATTGACGAAGCCACGCAAGCCATGGAGACAGCCTGTTGGACGGCCATTCTCAAAGCCGACCGGGTTGTTTTTGCCGGCGACCACCAGCAGCTTCCTCCCACCATCAAATGCCCCGAAGCTGCCCGCAAAGGTTTATCTGACACCCTCATGCAGCACATCGTGTGCAACAAGCCAGCCTGCGTCACCCTTCTGGACACACAATACCGCATGAACCAACGAATCATGCAGTTCTCCTCCCAATGGTTTTACGAAGGCAAATTGAAAGCCGCACCCGAAGTAGCCCATCGGACACTGGCACCTTGGGACTGCCCATTGATTTGGATAGACACAGCCAACAGTCATTTTTCCGAACGCAGTAACGCCACCATGAGCAGACTCAACCAGGCGGAAGCAAAACTTCTCGTGGGCATTCTTAAAGACTATGTGAGGCAGATGATGTTCGACAGCCAACTCATAGAAAGCACCACCTACGGAATCATTTCGCCCTACAAGGCGCAAATTGGAATCCTGCGACACCTCGTGGGCAAAAGTCACACACTGGCACCGGTACGCGACAAAATATCCATCAACACCGTGGACGGATTCCAAGGGCAGGAACGGGACATCATCCTCATCAGTATGGTGCGTGACAACGAACAAGGGAACATCGGGTTCCTAAAAGACCTGCGACGCATGAACGTCGCCATCACGCGCGCCCGCATGAAGCTCATCGTCGTGGGCAATAGTTCTACCCTTGCACAAACTGATTTCTACCGAGAACTGATTGAGTATTTCCAAGAAAATGGAATTGTGAAAACGGCAGAAGATTCGTCTCTTTAAACTTTAAAACACTTACCGATAAAGCACGTGGCTTCACATTCCGAGGAACCTTTCCTGAAATATGAATCCACATGCAACTTACGGACTGTGCCTTCTTATTCGACCAAGCAATCGTCCAAAGCCTGCGTGATAGCCTCGCGATCCATTTTCTGGCCGATGAACACAATTTTCTGCATTCTATCTCCATACTGTTCATCCCAGTCACGCCGCAGACCAGGTTCCTGGTCCATCATCTGCGCCAATTCATGCGGAGGCATGGTGGCGAACCACAAACCGGCATCGCGCAACAGCAACTGCTTCCCTGCCTGCTCAAACAAATAACAGACATCGTATTCCGTTTTAAAATAGCACACGCCCTTGGCTCGGATAATGCTCTTGGGCAACTTGGAAACATATTCGTCAAACTTGCGCAAATTGAACGGACGACGACGATAATAGACAAACGTGCCGATTCCATACTCTTCAGCCTCCCCTTCTTCATGGTCATGTTCATGATGGTGATGATGCTCATGTTCGTGTTCATGCTCATGATGATGTTCGTCTTCATCCTCTTCGTGGTATTTTTCCACACCCTGTATCCATGCGGCGGAAGTGGCCACCTGCTCATAATCAAACGAATTTGTATGCAGGATTTTATCAAAGTCCACATCCCCGAAATCGCATTCCACGATCTGTGCCTTGGTTTGAATGGCGCGAACGATTTCACGGATTCGTCCCAATTCCTTTGGAGAAACTTCAGAGGCTTTATTGATTAAGACCATATTGCAGAACTCCAACTGTTGGATAATGAGATTTTCAATATCATCTTCCTCCAAATGATCCTTCATCAGATGGTCGCCGCAGCCAAATTCGCTCTGCATTCGGAGGGCATCCACCACCGTGACAATGCAATCCAGTTTGGGAAGTCCATCCTTCTCAAAGTCATACCCCATTCTGGGGATTGAGGTGATCGTCTGGGCTATTGGTTCAGGTTCGCAGATGCCGCTGGCTTCGATGACGATATAATCAAAGCGATGCTGGCTGGTAATGTCTCTCAATTGTTCAATGAGATCCATCTTCAGCGTACAGCAGATGCAGCCGTTCTGGAGGGCCACCAAACTGTCGTCCTTCTTATCCACAATGCCTCCTTTTTGAATAAGGTCGGCATCTATATTGACTTCGCCCAAATCATTAACTATTACGGCGAACTTAATGCCGCGACGATTGGAAAGGATTCTATTCACTAAAGTGGTCTTACCGCTTCCAAGATAGCCGGTAAGCAACAATACAGGGGTTTCTTTAATCATTTTCTATAAATTTTAAGGGGTGCAAAAATAGACAATTTTCGCAGTATGCGAACTTTCGACCTAGGGGTAAATCCGCATTTCATATTTTCTTTCAAACTCCACACTATTTTCGTATTTTTGCGGCCGTATTTATATTATTTTTCATAAACTGCAACCATACATAATGTCATTCACAAATCCCCTACTGCTCATAGGTCTTTCGGCCATTCTGGTGCCCATCATCATCCACCTTTTCAACTTCCGAAGATACAAGACGGTATATTTTTCCAATGTTAAGATGTTGGAAGATATCAAGAAGAAGACCCGTCGCGAGCAAACCGTGCAACAACTTGTCGTGCTTGCCTTGAGAATTCTGGGTATTGCCGCCTTGGTATTCGCCTTTGCACAGCCCTTTATTCCCTCTCCCAATCAAAAAAGCAAAAAAGGCAACCTTGTATCCATATTCCTTGACAATTCCTTTTCCATGGGCGCATCCAGCGAAAACAGCACCCTGCTATACGATGCCGTGGATGCCGCCAAGGGCATTGTAAACGCATTTGAATACGCAGATGAATTTGCCCTTACGACGCAGGATTTCACGGGAGAGGAATCCTACATTCTCAACAAGGACCAGATATTGGAATTATTGGACAAAGTTCAGCTCTCGCCCAACAGTCATACCTTCGACGACATTCTCGCCTTTGAAGCCAACACCTGTACCAACACTCACAAGGGGAACATCGTGCATTACTATCTTTCTGATTTTCAAAAGAACAACTTCAACCTTTCCAAGCTCAAAACCGACAGCACGACCAGTACCTACCTCATTCCCCTTACATTAAAGGAACGCAACAATGTCAGCATCGACAGTTGTTGGTACCTGTCACCGATATTCAAAGTCGGGAACCAAGTCACCCTGATGGCCCGCATAGCCAACTATGGCGACAAAGACCTCAACATGCTGCCGGTGAAGCTATATATTAACGACAAGCAAAAGGCCATTGCGGCCATTGACATCAAGGCGGGCGACTACGTTGATTGCCGATTATCCTATAGCATTGACGAGCCCGGCACACACTGCGGCAAGATTGTCATTGAAGACGCGCCTATCACCTTTGATGACCAACTATACTTCACCTACAATGTCACGGAGAACACCCATATCGCCGCCATTCAGGACAAAGAGCCCAATCGATTTCTGCAGGCGCTCTATGGAAAGGATTCCGTTTTCAACTTCCAGAGCATGCCCTACACCCAAGTCAATTACACCGATCTCAAAGGTTGTGAGGTTCTTGTTTTAAACGAAGTTCCGAAGATTTCCTCCGGCATGGCCGACGAGCTTTCCAAATTCGTCAAAAGTGGTGGGACATTGCTGGTATTTCCTGCGAAGGAAATGGATGCCAGTATCAATCAATTTTTACGGAACCTCGGTGCCGGAAGTTTTGGTTCTCTCACCCAGAAAGAGCTCAAATGCCACGGCATAAATACCGAAAGCATCTACTTCAAAGGAGCCATTGAAAGAACCAATGATAAATTAGACCTTCCTACCACGCTTCAACACCGAACCATTGGAGGTGGAAGCAATAACGGAAGTGAAGTCATTATGTTATTAGAAAACGGCGATCCTCTGCTTTCCATCTATAACTTGGAAAAAGGAAAAGTCATTCTTTCCGCCGTGGCACTCAGCGACGACTACGGCAATGCCCATCGCCATGCCCTCTTTTTCGTGCCCTTGCACAACATCGGCATCATGAGTGCCATCCAAGGCAAATTATACAACACCATCGGAGTGGACCAGATGCAGCTCATTGCCCTACGCAGCAGCACAGGTGACGGCTCCATCACACTGAAGTCGCGCAATGCCAAGGAAGAATTCATTCCCGAACAGCGCGCCCAAGGCAACGAGACCGCCCTCTTTTTCCACGACCAAGTACACGAAAGCGGATTCTACGACATTGTCAAAGACGGTGCCGTTCTCGGAACCATTGCCTTCAATATGGACCGCAAAGAGTCCAATCTTTCATGCTTTGACGAAAATGAATTGAAGAAAATGGCCAAATCCTCCAAGCAGGACATCAACGTCATCAATGCCGACACCAAGAACATTGCCAAAAGCGTGAGCGACAAACTCAACGGAAAATCCCTTTGGATTTATTTTCTGATCTTCTCCCTGCTCTGCTTCCTCACTGAAATCATCCTGTTGCGTTTCTGGGGAAAGCCCAAACTCAACAACGAATAGCGTTACAGAGCCACAAGTTGTTCTTCCACCAACATCAGTGCCACCTGATAAGTCAGCCAAGCCGTATAAGCCACAAACAAGAGGCTCCAAACCGCCGCCGGAATATGGGTGAATTTCTGAAGATTGGTAGCATCGCCTGCCTTGCCAGAGTCTCTAAACGAGAGTACCAATAAAGTAAGCGTTGAAGCGATTGACTCCATCAGTATCATCGTTGCATAGAAAAGGGCCACAGATTCCACATACTGCGGCCAATGGTAAATTACAGCCACATTGACGCCGCAGAACAGAATCACCCAGAGTACTCCATAGGCATTACGGATCCAAAACAGAAGCATCATCAGAAAAAGGACAGACAGACCGATGAGCAAACCCATGGATGCATTTCTTGCCACCAGATAAAACGAGAGCCAAGCCACAGAGGCGGCAAACGGGTAACCGGCCAGCGCCACCAAGATCGCACCGAACTTATTATCGGACTTCGTGGTCGTCGTACCCGAAGTATCTTTAAACAGCTCTATACGCTGCACCGTGCCATGCGTAAGCAAAGCCACAAAAGCATGACCGAACTCATGAAGTGCCGTATTGATGATATTGAAGAACTTGCCCACCCCCGGAATGCGCGGGAGCAGAATTCCCAACACCACAAACATAAGGAGCATCCAATTCTCCGTAACAAATGATACCATGAGAAGATAAGAATTAACGGATTGGCATTTCGGTTCAGCTGCGACGGAACTTATGAATGTCGGAGGAATCCCAAGATTGATAAAGCAAAATATGGTGGATGTTGTCAATCATCATCACAAACAGCTTCAAATCATGATCGGCGAACCATTTGATGGCCGGGAGTTCCTTTCGACAGGCAGCAGCAAATTTGGAGAGGAAGTCACAATGGTATTTTTCCAACCAACGGATGGCTTCCTCTTCATTATCAATAGCATTTGAGAGGACGGCAAATTCCGGATACCCATTGTCCAGCAACCACTGAAGGGCGGCCGTATTGGAATGAATAGCCTCAGCGAGCGCCTCAAGCTCGGGAAACCCGTTCTGCATAAGGAACTCACTGAATTTCTTATCCCCCACCAGACTCATATTAAAGGCGATGAGGACTTTGGTATCATAATCCGTCAGACAATGCATTGGTTTATGTTATTGTTTCAGACTGACTGTTTTATTGAAGACCAACTTATCCTGCGTGGAGTCGGGATCCGCATAGAAATAGCCCAGGCGTTCAAACTGGAAGTTCTTAATCTGCAAAGCCTTTTCACAGGTAAGGGTCGGTTCAATCCAGCCATCTTGAACGATCAGGGAATTCGGATTAAGATGATCGAGGAAGGTTTGTCCTTCTTCGCAATTATCCGGATCCGGCACGCTGAACAGGCGATCGAACAGACGTATTTCGGCTTTCTTGGAATGTTTCACGGAAGCCCAGTGAATGGTGGCCTTCACCTTACGATTGCTGTCGGGCATACCACTCTTCGTATTCGGATCGTAAGTGCAGTGGATTTCGGTAATGTTGCCGGCATCATCCTTCACAATATGCGTACATTTGATGATATAGGCATATTTCAAGCGAACTTCCCGATCTATAGACAGACGATAGAATTTCTTATCGGCATTCTCGCGGAAATCGGCACGTTCAATCCAGAGTTCCTTGGCAAACGGCACCTTACGCGTACCGGCTTCGGGATCCTCGGGATTATTCACGGCATCCATTTCCTCCACTTGGTCGTCTGGATAATTGTCAATAATCAGTTTAACAGGATCCAGCACCGCCATCGTACGGATAGCCGTTTTATTGAGATCCTCGCGGACACAGAATTCCAACAGGGACACATCGATAATATTGTCGCGTTTGGCGACGCCCACCGTTTCAGCAAAATTACGAATGGCGGCCGGCGTATAGCCACGGCGGCGCAGACCGCAAATCGTAGGCATACGGGGATCATCCCATCCGTTTACATAATTTTCCTTCACCAGCTGGAGCAGTTTACGCTTACTCATGATCGTATAGGTCATGTTCAAACGGGCGAACTCGATCTGTTGGGGATGATGGATTTTCAAAGCCTCGCAAAACCAGTCATACAAAGGACGATGCACTTCAAACTCCAGCGTACAGATGGAATGAGTGATACCCTCTATGGAGTCGCTTTGGCCATGGGCAAAATCATACATGGGATAGATGCACCATTTGTCGCCCGTGCGATGATGGGTGGAGTGAAGGATTCTGTACATAATAGGATCTCTGAAATGCATATTCGGGGAGGCCATGTCTATCTTGGCGCGAAGCACCTTGCTGCCATCCTCAAACTCGCCCGCACGCATGCGGCGGAACAGGTCCAGGTTCTCCTCAACGGAGCGATTTCTGTATGGGCTTTCCGTTCCCGGAGCCGTAGGAATTCCCCTACCCTTGCTGATTTCCTCCTGCGTTTGATCATCCACGTAGGCCAATCCTTCTTGAATAAGTTGCTCGGCCCACAAATAGAGTTGGTCGAAATAATCAGAAGCATAATGTTCCTCGGCCCACTGAAATCCCAGCCAGTTGATGTCTTCGCGAATGGAATCCACATATTCCACATCCTCCTTCACAGGGTTCGTATCGTCAAAGCGGAGATTGCACAATCCGTTGTATTTCTTGGCCATACCGAAATTCAGGCAAATGGATTTCGCATGTCCTATATGAAGGTAGCCATTAGGCTCCGGCGGGAAACGGGTATGCACCTTCTTTTGGTTTTTACCGTTTTGAATATCTTCTTCAATGATTTGTTCTATAAAGTTCATAAGAGTGGTATTTAAAAATTATACTTATGATATGGTTTTCAAAATAAGTTTTTTCATTGGCGACCGAGATTTTCAAATCCCTTCAAGAGCGTCGTCAGATCTAATTTCACGTTATATTGTTGTGTGTAGAGTCTGTCCGCGGTTGCCATCATCTCCTCTGAAAAGGTATGTTCCTTAAAGGCATCGGTGGGAAACAGCACTCCTGGTTTCAGAAGATCCGCTGCAGGGATGGCCATTTTAAGTTGGCAGCCCACCCAGCTCTTCTTTCCAGATAGCACTTGGAATATATTGCGGAAGAATCCTGACTTCTGTCTGACGAACCACACAACCACCGGAGAGAGGATCAACAAAGCGACGGCAGCCAAAATATCAAACAGCCGTTTGCGCCGGAGATTGTTTTTCTGCACAATGGCGTGTACCGGAATCGTATAGATGTCTTCCGTTGAAAAGATGGAGTTGCTGCCGATAACGGAGCCACTGTCTTCAGGGGCGATTTTATACTCCATCTGCATTGATTGCAGTCGGCACATCCAATCAATAATCTGTTCGGAGGAAAGATTCCTTGCACAGAAGATTATCTCATTCAGCCGATACAGGGGGATCAGATCTGGGAGCTGTTCTATACGGCCAATGCAGTTTTTAGCATCTGTTTGCGCGTATACATCTGCCGTAGTCAATACCACCCCGGCAAAATCGCACTTCGGTTCCATCATCTGCACCATACCCATCACGCGCATACATTCGGCGCCATCGCCCACGACGGCAATACGTCGTTTGCTGCCGGAATCCAGATAGTTGCCCCGAATATTCATCCTGCGGATAAGATAGCGCAGCAAATTGATTACGATGACTGTCCACATGGCTCCAAGGAGCACCACCGCACGAGAGAACCTCAAGCTTTCCGGAAGAAGCGCATAAATCAGCAGAATGATAACCGTTCCTATGGCAACTCCCTTGTTCACATTGGCCAGTCGAATAGGTTTCCGATAACCTTTGCATCCGGCCACGGAGAGGAGCCATATCAAAATATAGCAGGGAATAACGGCATAGAAATAGTATTTCGGAAAAGCGCTGGAGCGATCAGCCAGCACATTGAGATCCCAATAGCGGGCTAGGACGAACATTCCCACATATATACAGAGGAAGTCCAACAATGGAAGCAATAAGGCAGCCGCCACTCTTTTCAGCGCTGCCAGAGATGCTCGGAACCAAATAGCGCAATCAATCAAGGCGTTGAACAATTTTGCGTTCTTCTGCGAGAAATGCTTTCGGGCAAATATCTGCATTGCCTTGTAAAAAACGTGAACATAATTCAGGCTTCCCGTTTTCGTACTCTCGCCCTTATAGTGAATGATACGTGTTTCTGGGAAATAGTAGTTTTTATAACCGCCTTTGAGAATACGATAGGAAAGGTCGATATCCTCACCGTACATAAAATAGTCCTCGTCCAGCAGGCCTACTTTGTCAAGCACACTGCGACGCATCAGCATAAAGGCCCCCGAGAGGACTTCCACCGAATGAATTTCATCGTTGCTCAAATAGGAAAGATGATAGGCGCCGAACTTTTTAGAGTGTGGAAACAGTTTGGAAAGACCGAAAAGTTTATAGAAGGCAACCGACGGCACGGGAATACCGCGCTTGGATTCTGGGAGGAACTCGCCTTTTCCATTCACCATCTTCACCCCC
Organism: Bacteroidales bacterium; assembly: GCA_045600525.1. Taxonomy (GTDB): domain Bacteria; phylum Bacteroidota; class Bacteroidia; order Bacteroidales; family WCHB1-69; genus F23-D06. The sequence continues at coordinate 393 of JAZRYC010000127.1, read as the reverse complement.
AAACCACCGGCATCAGGAGTGGCATCCATGAAGCGAAGACATTTTTCAAAGGTATCCTCCTCTACTACCGTATCGGGATTCAGCAGCAGCACATATTCGCCCGTGGAAACCCTGATGGCCTGGTTGTTGGCCTTTGCAAAACCGACATTTTCCTTATTGGCGATCACCTTCACCTGAGGAAACTTCGCCGCCAGCATAGCCAGCGAGCCGTCCACGGAATTGTTGTCCACCACAAAGACCTCCCCATTCACATTGCGCAAAGCCTTGAAAACAGAAATCAGAGCCTGTTCCAAAAAGCAGGACACGTTGTAGTTGACTATGATTATGCTAAGTTTATTTACTTCGTTCATAATATCCTTTCCATTCTGCAGGGGTCAGGGATTAGGGGTCAGG
>JAZRYC010000126.1:0-12788 GCA_045600525.1 Bacteroidales bacterium | reverse complement strand
AAGAGACCACCATCGGGTACAAGAGGATCGTGCTCACCGAGAAAGTCACGACGAAGAAAGTGCGCATTGTGATTGACAAATCCCGCGCCTGCATCGTGCTGAACAAAATCGGGCTTTATTTGGACACGATATCGGAATTCGACACGCTATAAAAGAGAGAGGCGGTGCATTTGCATCGCCTCTCTTGTTATCGTTTGTCAACGCTCTGTTTGACTCGTTTCTTATCCTTGAACCAAAGGCCATAGACTTCGCTCACGTTGCCGGCTGTGATAAATGCCTTGATTTCGTTTTTGTTGATATGTTCCATCAACTTGGAAAATTCATCCTTCGTCAAAAGGGCCTCCAATTCAATGGATTTCTCATTGCTGTAACCACCGATGACTTCGTAGAGGGTGCAACCTCTCACCAAATCATCGATGATGAAGCGGCGGATTCTGTCATAATCTTTGGAAACAATGCAGACGCGTTTGCGGTTGTTCAGACTGGCCGTGAAATAATCGACCACGAGGCCGTTGATCCAAGTGCCGATAAGGCCGATGACCACCATGTGGAACGGGTTGATGGCGAAGGCAGTGCAGCAGATGCAGGCACCCGCAACAGTGACCGATTTACCGATATCAAAATGCAAGTACTTATTGACGATTTTGGCCAGGATATCCAGGCCTCCTGTGGAAGCATTGATAGAGAAAAGGACAGCTTGAGCAGCGCTAAGCAGAAGCACAAAGCAGCAAAGGTCGAACCAGACGTCTCCCATAATGGAAGGGGTTGCGGCGCCTTGTTGAATATAATTCTCGTAGGGGAAATGATTTTCCAAAATTCTCATCAGCGGTCCCAAAATAAGAGCGGTATAGACGGTTTTCGTGCCGAACTCCTTGCCAATGAGAAAGTATGCGAGTACTAATAGAATGGCATTCACCACCAAAATAACTGTAGAAACCGGCAGGGCAAAGCCGAACAGCTGCTCAGATACGCCGCTGATAACGATGGACAAACCGGAAATCGTACCGATAATCAATTTGCTGGGAACCAAGAAATAATAGACTGCGCAGGCCGTAATCAACATACCTACCGTCATAATGATTAGCTCGATCCAGAACTTTTTAGTCTTCAGAATACTCCATATATTTTCCATAATAATTTAGTTGTTAAAGTTTTACGATAAGATATTGCGTTTTATAAAGAGGCGGCAAAAGTACTATTTTTGTCATCGGCTTTTATCAGAATGACCATTTTTGTCGGATTATTGCCGAGACAGCATCCATTTGTCCGTCCTGTCCATTCCTTCCTCGTACTGGCTGGAAGGCAGCAGAAACAAAAAAATCACAATAAAAACATACGATTATCCTAAAAACACAATAGGCTTTGGTGTTGTTTTATTTGAGAAAGAATCAATGTGTTGTATTTAAAAGCTAATTATCAACAAGTTATAATAAAAATTAGAGAATTGTTTTTTTATTTGGAAGATGTTAAAAAAAATGTATTTTTGCGCCCTCTAACAAGGAGGAGAGATGGCCGAGTGGTCGAAGGCGCACGCCTGGAGAGCGTGTAGGCGCCAAAAGCGCCTCCTGGGTTCGAATCCCAGTCTCTCCGCTGACAAAGATGATTTGATCTGTTAGCTCAGTTGGTTTAGAGCGCTTGCTTGACAGGCAAGAGGTCACAAGTTCAAATCTTGTACAGATCACCAAGAAAGTGAAGCACTTGCAACGGCAAGTGCTTTTTTCTTTTCAGCTTAGCCCCGTTGTCTGTGGTAAATGGTCTCAGCCGTTACGGCGGTTAGAAAACATAGAATTAAAAAGTCCATAGTCTGTGATTTTATGGGTTTGTGAATAATTTTTCGCTGAACAATATTGACAGAATTGTTCAGTAGTCGTTGTCCTTGCCTTTGAATGCCCATCCGAAGAGTAGGTCCAGAGCGTAGATTATCATCATTATTTTAAACATATAAATGGTTGTTTGAGTGTTTTTTCAAAGTTGAAAGAGGTGTGCATCTTTTATTTTGCCGTTTCATTTCGAAGTGCAAAAAAACAATAGCCCGCTGACAACTTGTGTCAGTGGTTGAAAAAATGTAAAAACAAAGTGGAATCCTACGAAAACAGTGAAATTTTTGTGTCGCTGACACAAGTTGTCAGTAACGCTTCGTATTTTTGCCGCGTTTATAAATACTAATGTATGGACCAGCCCAAAATCAAACGCGAACTACAGCTCCTTATGCTGTTGGCCAATAACCATTACGCCACCATTGAAAACATCTGTGAACGTTTGGAAATTTCCGAACGCACGTTTTACCGCTATCTTGACACGTTTCGCTCGGCAGGTTTTGTCATTAAGAAGAATGACCACAATGTCTATAAGCTGGAAACCAACGATAACGTATCGCGCGAGTTGGGTGAACTGCTGTACTTTTCCGAAGAGGAGGCCTACACCCTGAAGGCGGCCATCGATTCCATTCCCACGGACAACACTTTTCGGCAAAGCCTAAAGAAGAAACTTTATGCGGTATATGACTACAAACTCATTGCGGACGTTGCGGTGGATTCGCATGACTACAAAGTGTTGGATGACTTGAATAAGGCCATTGCCGGACGGCGGCAGGTCTGCCTGCGCAATTACCGTTCCGCGCACAGCAACTCCACCACGGACCGCGTGGTGGAGCCGTATGAAATTACCAGTCCCTCCGACCAAGTGTGGTGCTATGAGATAGCTTCGCACAGCGTGAAGATGTTCAAGGTCTCGCGCATTGAGGCGGTGGAAGTAATGGACTCCGAGTGGCAGTTTGAGGCGGAACACGCCACCGGCTACATCGACATTTTCCGTATTCACAGCACGCAGCGCTTTCCCATAAAGCTACGGCTCACGCAGCGTGCCGCCAGCCTCCTTCGCGAGGAGTATCCGCTGTCTGCACAGTATATGACGGAGTTGTCGGCCAACAACTATCTGCTTGCTACCGAGGTTTGCAGCTTTGAAGGCGTTGCACGCTTCATCCTCGGCCTCTACAACGATATTGAAATCCTCGAAAGCCCCGAACTCAAAGAGTTTGTGAAGTATAGGGTGAAGATGATGGGATAATGAACAGTGAACAATGAATAATGAACAATTGGGGTTGGTAGTTTGTTTTATTGACCGATTAATATGATGGATAAGTTGATTTTTGTTTTTATCGTTTTGAGTGTGGTGAATTTTGTGGCCATTGTGATGGCTACAGTTATTATAGTAAGAAAACTATCCCGCGACAATGAGCAGGAATTGACCGATAGGTTCGTCCGTAAACTTGCAGAAGAAGGTCGAAACCAACGGGGGGAAATTCAGCATTTGGCCGAACATTTGCGACAAGAAACGGCCTTGCAGGCGCGTGCCCAAAGGGATGAGTTCTCCACTTCTGTTGTGCGCTTTCAAGATGCTTTTGATAAAAATACGCAGCGCCTTGTGGATGCCCAAAAAGAACAGTTCGCCCAAATGAATCAACGTCAAAAGGAATTGATGGATACTACCGAACGTAAGTTGGAGGAGATGCGCAATACGGTGGATGAAAAGCTGCAGAAGACTTTGAACGAGCGTATTGGGCAGTCGTTTCGCTTAGTGAGCGAACAATTGGAAAGTGTTCAAAAAGGTTTGGGCGAAATGAAAACCCTGGCCACGGATGTTGGTGGACTGAAGAAGGTGCTCAGTAACGTGAAGGTTAGGGGCACATTCGGTGAACTGCAGTTGCAGCATCTGCTGGAACAGATGATGTCACCGGAACAGTATGATGCCAACGTGCGCACAGCCCATACGGGAAACGAACGTGTGGAGTTCGCCATCAAACTGCCGGGTAAGGAAGAAGGTGATGGTTTTGTCTATCTGCCGATAGATTCTAAGTTTCCGAAAGATGTGTATGAGGATTATGCTGAAGCTCAGGAGTCGGGAGATACTGTGACTGCGGAGGAAAAGTCGCGACTGTTAGAGACGGTTATCAAGAAGATGGCAAAAGACATTCATGACAAATATGTTGATCCGCCTTATACTACAGATTTTGCGATTATGTTCCTGCCGTTTGAAAATATCTATGCGGAGGTGATTCGTCGTACGGCTTTGATGGAAGAACTCCAACGCACGCACCATGTGATGGTTACTGGTCCAACAACGTTAGGCGCTTTGCTGAGCAGTCTACAGATGGGTTTTAGAACGCTTGCTATCCAAAAGCGTAGTAGCGAGGTTTGGAAAACGTTGGGCGTGGTAAAAGCACAATTTGAAAAATTCGGCGGGTTGCTAGATAAGGCGCAGCGCAATTTGCAGCAGGCCACGACAGCTATTGACACATTGAAGGGAACGCGTACCAATGCGATCATACGCTCTCTCAAAGATATTGAAACCCTACCGTTGGGCGATGAGGAGACTATGAATATCCTTCCCATCCTTGATGACGACGACATCTAACCCAAATCCTATTGGCTTCCTTCTCCAAAAAACTATTCATTCTCTACTTCGCATCCGTGAAAATGCCACTCTTCTTCGGCCTTTTCCGGGGTAATGAAGGCGTAGGTCAGTTTTCCGGTGGAGCAAAGCACGCCTTCGTCATTGTATAGCGAAACCTCGATATAGGCCAGATGCCGGCGCGTTTCCAGAAGATGCGCCCGCAAGGTGATGGGCTTGCCGGTCATCATCACGGGCTTTTTGTAGCGGACTTCCAAATTTGCGGTAACGCCCGTTGTTTGCAACTTGCGGTTGACTACCCATTCGGCAATTTCGTCGATGAGCGCGGCCTGGATGCCGCCATGCAAGGTGTTTACCCAGCCCTGGAAATGGCAGTCGGGAACCCAAATGGAGACAATGTCTTCGCCATCTTCGTAAAATTCCATCCGCAACCCGCTCTCGTTTGTCGGACAGCAACCAAAACAGTAGTAACCTTCAAGTCCCTCCCAGGGATTTTGCAGACGCTTCATATTACATTAAATATAAGGTGTGAAACAAACATTATACGATTCTTTTCTACATCAGATCACAGCTGCTGTCTACTTCGAAGTGATGTGTTCTGTGTCTTTCCCATGAATTTAGCATTGGGCTGCAAAGATATAATTATTGTATGAACGGATTCTCATCCTGTAAGGCCTATCCTCATACGCTATTTCCATGTATTGTGGTATCTTGAAGGATTTGTTATCTTTGCAGTCTTCTTTGAAGTGTAAAAACAAAAGCGTAATCTGTAGTGAATCAGCGTGATGCGAAATATGAGAAAATGACCACCCAACCTGTGTGGCGATTGGTTTGTGCGTTTGCCGTGCCTTCCATGGTTTGTATGCTTGTTACAGGACTTTACAATGTGGTGGATACCTTCTTTGTAGGCAAAATTGATACACAGTCCACTGCGGCATTGGGTATCGTGTTCGTGTATATGACGTTGATTCAGGCCATATCCTTTTTCTTTGGTCATGGCTCTGGAAATTATATTTCCAGAGCCCTTGGTGCAAGGCAGTCTGAACAGGCGGAGGTGATGGCTGCTACGGGCTTCTTTACGGCCGTTTTGATAGCTGGATTGTTGGCATTATGTGGATTTCTCTTTATGGATCCACTACTACGATTCTTCGGTTCCACGCCGACGATATTGCCTGTGGCGCGACCCTATTTTGCCTATGTCTTAATTGGAACGCCTTTTATTTCCGGTGTGTTTGTGATGAATAACCAAATGCGTCTCCAGGGCAATGCCATGATGTCGATGGTAGGCGTGTTGTCGGGTGCCGTACTCAATATATTGCTTGATCCATTGTTTATCTTTGCGTTGGATATGGGCGTGGCGGGGGCTGGACTTGCCACGGCCGTGTCGCAGTTTGTGAGTTTTTGGATCATGTTTACTATCATCGGCCGGAATGGCGGTATTCGCATACGGCTTAGTTATTTTCAACCTTCTGTGGCGCGCTATCGGGAAATTATTGCCGGAGGGCTTCCTTCCTTGGTACGCCAAGGCCTCATCAGTGCGGTTTCAGTATGTGTCAATAACTTGGCTGCTCAATATGGTGATCCGGCAGTGGCGGCCTTCTCTGTGGTAAATAGGGTGATGGCGCTTGTATTGGCGGCTCTTTTGGGGTTCGGACAGGGCTTTCAGCCGGTGTGTGGTTTCAATTACGGGGCTAAACTCTTTGATCGCGTGCGTAGGGCGTTTCGATTCAGCGTGTTGGTTGCCACGGCGTATTGCTTGGTGATAAGCGTGTTGGGACTTTTGTTGGCGCCCGAGGTGATTCGTGTTTTCCGTGCCGAGGATATTGAGGTGGTGACCATCGGTACCCAGGTGCTGCGCTATCAGTGCCTGTCATTTCCCTTGGTTGGTTTTGTGGTGATTGCTAATATGTATTTGCAGAATACGAGGCAGACGCTAAGTGCCACCTTGGTGGCTATTGCGCGACATGGCCTGTTCTATATTCCTTTGTTATATGTGGGTTCTGTCTTTTTGGGCCTCCAAGGTATGGTCGTTGCCCAGCCCATAGCCGATGTGTTCTCCATAGCCATGTCTGTTCCTCTCTGTCTGCATGCGCTACATGCTATGAAATAATTCGTATGCTATTAAAACTTTAGCACTTTCTTCCGCAACAGATAATAAGCCTCTTCGTTAAATTGATAACGTTTGGGTTGATGTTTGGTTTTTCCTTCTTCTAGAATCGGTTTGACCAATCCTAATTGAAGAATGCGCTTTTGGAAGTTCCTTCGGTCGAAGTCGCGTTCAAAAACATCGGTGTATAGTCGCTGCATGTTCGGCATGGTGAAGGTCTTCCCTAAAAGTTGGAAGGCTACGGGAAAAAGGTGGAATCCCAATCTGAGATGTAGTATGGCTTTGTGAAAAATCTCGGCATGGTCGAATGCCAATTCGGGGAGCTCGGTGATGGGGAACCATCGGGCTTCGGCTGCATCATCACCTGCATGAGTCCGATGAATTTCGGTAGGGGAGACCACGCTGTAGAATCCCGTGCTGATAACCCGTCCTCGCGGATCTCGGTTTACGGAACTGAATGAGCCTATTTCCTGCATGTAGGTGGGCTCTAATCCGGTTTCTTCCTTTAATTCGCGACGGGCGGCTTCCTCCAAATTCTCGTATTCTTCGAGGAAACCTCCCGGGAAGGCCCAAAAATCTTTGTAGGGCTCATTCTTTCTTTTTATTAGCAGTACGTTTAGATGCGTTCCGTCAAAGCAGAATACAACGTTGTCGGCGGTAACCGCCGGACGCCAATATTCATAGCAGAATGATTTTTTTTGCTCCATCAAATGATGATTTTATAGGGATCTTTTCTAAGATTCTTTACGGTGGCAAAAATACAAAAAATAATGTGTATTTTATACACAACGTATAAGTTTTTTTTTATATATTTGCCATCTCGTAGAAAGTATGTGTGAAATATGCTTAATGTATTGACGATTAGTATTATATAGAAAATAATATAACAATGAATTACTTACAGAATAGAGAAAAAACTACGAAAGTTTGTTGCCGATTCTTACGCACGTTTTGTTTGGGAGGAACTATGTTGTTCTTCATGGGTCTTTTGCAGGCGCAGGATTCCGTCCATGTGGATTTAAATAAAGCCATTGAAATAGCCCTCTCCGAAACACCTACGATGCGCATAGCCGATCGTGATGTGCAGATTAAAAAACTTTATAAGAAAGAACAGATTGTCTCCTTGTTTCCGGATGTCTCCATTGCCGCCAATTACAATCGTACGCTTTTGAAACAGACGATGGCCATGGATTTCCAAGGACAATCTATGAGTATTAAAGTTGGTAAGGATAATACTTATTCGGTGGGTGCTAATCTCTCTTTGCCGATTGTGGCTCCGGCGCTTTGGTCCAGTCTGAAGCTTTGTTCCCAAGATATTGAACTGGCCATGGAAGCTGCACGCTCTTCCAAATTGGAGTTGGTAAATCAAATTAAGCAGGCATATTTTGGCTATCTGTTGGCCAAACAGTCATATGATGTGTTGCAGAAGAGCTATGCCAATATCGAAGCCAGCAACCAGTTGGTGAACAATTCCTATAATCAGGGCTTGGTTTCCGAATTTGAAAAACTTCGTTCTGATGTGGCTTTGCAAAATCAACGCCCCGCGGTAAGTTCTGCAGCCAAGGCAGTCCGATTGGCTAATATGAATCTTAAGGTTCTCTTGGGAATGAATATTGATGAACCGGTGATCTTTGATGGTGAGCTCTCGGACTATGAACAAGGCGTGTTGAATGCCCAAATGCCTAACGAACAGGCTATTCAGTTGGCCTATAATTCCGCCTTGCGCCAGTTGGATCTGGGTATTCAGGAACTGGAACAATCCAAGAAAATTATGATTGGGTCTGCTTGCCCAATGCTTGCCCTTGCTGGTAATTTCCAATACGCTGGCATGGGTGACGACAAACAAACCCCATTTACCAATTACCCCTATTCATATGTAGCTCTTTCGTTGCAAGTGCCTATCGTATCTTGGGCGGCTACGTCCTATAAACTCAAACAGGCTGATTTGAATATTGAGAATATGAAGGACCAACGTACGGATGTGGAACGCCAATTGCGTATCGGTGTCCAGAATTATTTGAACGATATGCAACAGGCCATTGAAGATATTGCTTCCGATCGTGAAACAATGCTCCAGGCCCAAAAAGCGTACGACATCGCCAAGAAGCAATATGAAGTGGGAATGAACACTTGGCTTGACCTCAATACGGCTGAACTTACCTTGACAAGTACGCAATTAACGTATTGTCAGTCACTTTATAATTATATTTCCGCCAAAGCATCCTTAGATGCCGTGTTGGGTAATGAAAAATAAATTTTAGGATAATTAATTAACATTATACACTTATGAAAAGAACAATATCATTAATCCTCCTTGCAGCGGTTGTGCTGTTTGGATTTATCGGATGTAAGGGAAAGAAAGATGACAATTCCATTGCCGCTCAGGATTTTACTATCCGAGTGCAACAAGTTGTTGCGCAGGACGTTGAACAGGTCTATGAGTACACGGCGACGGTGGAAGCCGAAGCTGTGAACAATATCGCCCCCCTTACAGGTGGTCGTATTGATAAAATCTATGTTGAAGTGGGTGACCGCGTGTCCAAAGGTAAGGTCCTTGTACAAATGAATGAAAACAGCCTCAAACAACAGAAAGCCCAGTTGGAAAATCTTAAAAAGAGCTTTAATCGTATTGACGAACTCTACAAGGTCGGTGGATGTTCAAAATCTGACTGGGATGCTATGAAGACTCAACTTGATGTGGCACAGACGGCGTACGACAATCTTTTGGAAAATACGCAGCTCATAAGTCCGATCAATGGTGTTATCAGTGCTCGTAACTATGATAGTGGCGACCTTTATGGCGGACTTCCTGTAGTGACTGTTCAACAAATCAATCCCGTGAAGATGAACATCAACCTTTCTGAAGCCCTATATCAGAAAGTAAAAGTCGGCATGCCCGTTAAGATCAAAGTGGATGCTTATGGTGATGAAGAGTTCCAAGGAAAGGTCAGCATCATTTATCCGACTATCGATGGCGCTACCCATACTTTCCCAGTTGAGGTTCAGTTGGCTAATGGCGATAGTCGCGTACGTCCGGGTATGTATGCCCGCGTAATGGTTAACTTGGGTACATCCCACAATGTGGTTGTCCCAGATGAGGCTATTTTCCGTCAACAAGGTTCCGGCAACAGATATGTATATATCTACAAAAATGGAAAGGTGAAATTTAGCCAGGTACAACTTGGCCGCCATATTGACAATAAATATGAACTCCTCTCTGGTTGTGAAGATGGTGACTATCTGGCTACGACCGGATTGGCCCGTTTGAAAGATGGTATGGAAGTTAAAGTTGAAAAATAGTATTGACTATTAGTAGAATAGGATATTTTTAAAGATAAGAAAACATGAGTTTATATTCAAAATCAGTCCAACGTCCGATTATGACCGGCTTAATCTATATTGCCGTGATTATAATCGGTATCTTTTCCATGATTAAGCTGCCTATCGATTTGTTTCCGCACATGGATGGTAATACAATCATGGTTTTGACCGTATATGGCGGAGCAAGTGCCGAAGATATTGAGGATAATGTTTCTAAGCCCATAGAAAATGTGCTTAATACATTAAGTGATTTGAAACACATTACTTCTAATTCCAAGGAAAACTACTCCATTGTGACTCTTGAATTTGAGTATGGTGTAGATATTGAGCAGAAGACAAATGATGTCCGTGATAAGTTGGATATGGTGAAGTCGGCATTGCCAGATGAAGCGAATGCCCCCTATCTATTTAAGTTTAGTGCGGATGATATGCCGATTCTGATGCTGTCTGTTAAGTCTCGGCAGAGCACTCAGGCTCTCTACAAGATTTTGGATGATAAGGTTGCTTCTCCATTAAGTCGTATCAGCGGTGTGGGTGCGGTCTCTATTTCTGGTGCTCCACAACGTGAAATTCAGGTCTATTGCGATCCTTATAAATTGGAAAGCTATAATTTGACGATTGAAAGTATTGCCCAGGTGCTTGGTGCAGAGAACCGTAATGTTACTTTGGGTATTATGGATGTTGGCTCAAAGACATATTCCATGCGCGTGGACGGCGAATTTGAAAGTGCTGATGAAATGGAAGACGTTGTTATTGGAAGTTTTAATAACAGAAATGTCTATCTTCGCGATGTCGCCACGGTAAGGGATACGTTGCAAGAACGTATGCAGGAATCTTATACCGACGGTGTCCGCGGCGCAATGGTATATATTCAAAAACAGTCTGGAGCAAATACGGTGCAGATCTGTAAGAAGATCAATGAACAACTTCCTGCTTTGCAGAAGTCATTGCCTGCCGATGTTGAGTTGAGTGTGTTGGTAGATAACTCTGACAACATCAACAATACCATTGACAGTTTGGAGGAAACTATCCTCATCATCCTTCTCCTCGTTGTGGTCGTTGTGCTTTTCTTCCTCGGAAGATGGCGTGCCACTTTGATTATTGCGGTTGTGGTTCCCGTATCTTTGATCGCGGCATTCATCTATTTGCTTGTGACGGGAAATACGCTGAACATCATATCCCTCTCCTCTATATCTATTGCCATCGGTATGGTCGTTGATGACTCTATTGTGGTGTTGGAAAATATCACCACCCATATTGAACGAGGTTCTAAACCTAAGGCTGCGGCTATCTTCGCAACAAGTGAGGTTTCTCTTTCCATTGTGGCTTCTACTTTGGTGATTGTGGCAGTGTTCCTTCCACTGACATTCTTGAATGGTATGGCAGGTGTGCTATTTAAACAGTTAGGTTGGATTGTTACGATTGTGATTGCCGTCTCCCTTGCGGCCGCTATGACGCTTACGCCGATGTTGAGTTCTTTGATGCTTAAGAAAAATCCGAAGAAAAGCAAGTGGTTTGCCGCCATATATGGTCCTATTGAACGATTCTTGGATCGTTTGGACAATTGGTATGCAGGAGTCCTTTCCTGGTGTGTCAATCATCGTAAGACGGTTTTCTTTACGGCTGTTGTCATATTCCTTGCTAGTTTGTTCCTCTTGAAGTTTATTCCTACGGAATTCTTCCCAACGCAGGATAATGCCCGTTTGAGCTGTACTGTAAAACTGCCACAGGGCACGCGCGTGGAAACAACGAAGGCTCTAGGTGATGAATTGGTGGAGGAAATTCGTGCCAAGTACCCGAATGCTGTAAAATTTGTCAATTACTCTGTTGGCCAACCAGATGAGGACAATACCTTCAGTTTGATGCGTGATAACGGTACACACCTGCTCTCCTTCAATATCCGTCTGTATAAGAAAACGGAACGGTCTGAATCTATTGTGGAAATCTCCGATGGTATTCGTGAAATAATGAGAAAACATATTGACATTGTGTCCTATACGGTTTCCACAGGACAGGGTAGCATGGGGGGTCAATCTACCGTAGATATTGAACTTTATTGTTACGATTTCAATACGACTGACCAATTTGCTGCCGATTTGGCTGCCCGTATGCGCCAGGTGGATGGATGTACCGAAGTTGTGATCAGTCGTGATGAATATACTCCTGAGTTGGAAGTTGTCTTTGATCGTCAGAAATTAGCCGAAAATGGTTTGAATTCAACGACGGCTGCCAGTTATGTGCGTAATCGATTCAATGGGTACACGGCATCCTATTTCCGTGAGGATGGTGACGAATACAATATCCGTGTTCGTTATGCTCCGGAATTCCGCGACGATGTTCATGCCATTGAAAATATTATGATGTATAACTCCATGGGCAAGGGCATTCGAATTGGCGACGTGGGTAAGGTGGAGGAATCGTTTACGCCACCGACTATTGTGCGTAAGGACCGCGAACGCATGGTGAAGGTGTCCTGTGTCGTGGGTAAGGGAGCAGCTCTTTCCGAAATCGTGGATGAGGCCCAAAAACAACTTGACCAAATGGAAATCCCTTCAACGCTTGACTATAAGATCGGTGGTACTTGGGAAGACCAGCAGGACGCATTCGGCGATATGTATATGCTGATTGCCTTGATTGTTATCTTGGTTTATGTCGTAATGGCCGCTCAGTTTGAATCATTTAGTTATCCTTTCATTATCATGGGTTCTATCCCGTTTGCTTTAACGGGTGTGTTTGTCGGCTTGGCCATTACGAATACAGCACTCGGTATGATGGCCTTGATTGGCGCTATGATGTTGATCGGTATTGTGGTGAAAAATGGTATTGTTTTGGTGGACTACACTAGTCTGTGCCGTGAACGCGGTATGACTGTTAAGGAGGCTGTTGTGGCCGGCGGTCGTTCCCGTCTCCGTCCGATTTTGATGACAACACTGACCACCGTGCTTGGTAT
>JAZRYC010000125.1:0-4853 GCA_045600525.1 Bacteroidales bacterium | reverse complement strand
TCATATTTCAAAAATTTGAGCAAAAATACTATCTGTTACATCAATATTAAAGAAGACCCACTACTTTTTTCTAACACGGACTTGTTTATATTCTTTCCTTTCAAACGAAAAAAAAGTTTTAAAATTATCTACTTTTGGACCATTCTACCAAAATAGACCATTTTCTTAAATTTCATCGATGAAAGTCATCAACCACGTAACAACAACGCCCAACAGAAGCCATTCATACGGCAGTAGCGACAATCGGAAATCTAAAGGCATACGTATCCGTTCCCACAAAACGGCAAAGAAGAAATCCACCAGAACCAAATCATCCGGCATGTCTTTTGGAGATTTTCTTAGAAGCAAAGGCATGATACAGGTTTACGGCATCCTGCTCGTAGCCTTCGCCATCCTATTGTTCGTTTCCTCCTTGTCGTTTTTCTTCCATGCAAATAACAACATTTCCTTTGTTGAAGGAGACCAGTCCATAATTTCAGAAAACATTGCCCGTGGTGTGGGAAACTATATTTCCTATTTCTTCATCCAGTTTATCTTCGGAGTAGTCTCTATAGGCTTCTCCTTCCTCTTTTTCCTATACGGGCTACGTATCCTCACTGGGAAAGAGCTCCTTCCACTGGGCAGGACTACGTTCAGCACCTTTATGAGCATGGCCTGGATATCCATCGTTTTAGGGTTGTTTTTCACCAATACCGAACACACCTTCGTAGCCGGTTATTTCGGAAACTTCATCGCTTCGTGGATGCTGACGACTTTGGGCAAGCTGGTGTCGGCACTCATCGTCATCATCCTCCTCTTCGCCATACTGATCCTGTGTTACGACCTTTCCGTAAAGGGTGCTGCGGAACGCGTACAGAGCGCATTTGAGTCCGTACGCGAAGAACACAATGAAAAAGAACCACGGGAACGCAAAAGACGAAATCGTAAAAACACCGACAGCGAGGAAGAGTCCAGCGCCATCCATGAGGACCTTGACGACCTCTATATCAGCGACCACGGCTGTCTCAGCAAAGAATACCAGGGAAACACCACGTCCTGGGAAATCGAACCCGATGACAAAGAATTGGAACGATTGAAGAACCGGGCCTCGGCCATGGAACACTTCAACCAAACAAAAGTCGAAGAAGAAGTTCCCTTTGAACTCGTCAGCAAAAATGTCACTGAAGAAGTTTTTACGCCTAAAGAAGAAAATGAAGACGAATCCATTGAAGAGCATGAGGCCTCTGAACCCCACCAACTGAGTGCCGAAGAGGTACGCAATCTTGAGCCCTATGACCCAAAACGTGAGCTTTCATCCTACGAATTTCCACCCATTGACCTGTTGAACGACTACCCCGCCAAGGAAGCCAACGAAGAGTTGATGAAGCGCGAGCTTCTGGACAACAAAAAACGAATTGAGGCCACCTTGAACAGCTTCGGTATCCCTATTCGCAAAATCAGTGCGACGGTCGGTCCCACGGTTACCCTCTATGAAATCGTTCCCGCGGAAGGCGTGCGCATCAGCAAAATCAAGAATCTGGAGGACGACATCGCCCTTAGTCTGGCCGCTCTCGGCATCCGTATCATCGCGCCCATCCCAGGACGCGGTACCATCGGTATCGAGGTGCCGAACAAGAACGCCAATATCGTTTCCATGAAAGAAATCATCACTTCCGACAAATTCAAAAATAACAATTTCGCCTTGCCTATCGGATTGGGCCGCACAATCAGCAACGAGCCTTTTGTCGTGGATTTGGCTAAAATGCCCCACCTTCTGGTTGCCGGCGCCACCGGACAGGGTAAGTCCGTAGGATTAAATGCGATTATCACTTCCCTACTCTACACCAAACACCCCTGCGAAATGAAAATGGTGCTAGTAGATCCCAAAAAAGTGGAATTTACTTTGTATTCCGCTATCGAGAACTACTACTTGGCGAAACTGCCAGACAATGGTGATGCCATCATCACCGATGTAAAAAAAGTGGTACGCACCCTCAATTCCCTATGTAAAGAAATGGACGACCGGTACGATCTGCTCAAGATGGCGAAGATGCGTAACATCAAGGAATATAATGCCAAGTTCTGTGCCAGAGAACTGTCGCCGGCAGCCGGGCACCGCTATCTGCCCTACATCGTGCTCGTCATCGACGAGTTCGGAGACCTCATCATGACCGCCGGACGCGAGGTGGAACAGCCTTTGGCACGACTGGCACAGCTGGCCCGAGCCATCGGCATTCATCTGGTCATCGCCACACAGCGTCCTTCCGTAAATATCATTACCGGTAGTATCAAAGCCAACTTCCCCGCCCGCATCGCTTTCCGTGTACAGTCCAGCATAGACTCCCGCACCATCCTTGACTCCACGGGCGCCAACCAACTCATTGGAAAGGGTGACATGCTCATTTCCACCGGCAGTGACATCGTCCGCCTGCAATGCGCACTCGTGGACACACCCGAAGTGGAAAAAATCGCCAACTATATTGAAGAAAAATCACAACTCAGTCCCCTTATGGAGCCCTACGAGCTACCCGATGTGCCAGAAGCCGGCTCAGAATCCTCCGAACCCAGCTATGACGATGAACCCAGCAGCGGAACCATTGACCCACTATTCGTGGATGCCGCCGTACTCACCGTACAAACCCAGCAGGGTTCCACCTCTAACATCCAACGCCGCATGAAACTCGGATATAACCGCGCCGGACGCATTATGGACCAGTTGGAGGATTTCGGCATAGTAGGTCAAGCAAACGGCAGTAAGCCGCGTGAAGTACTAATCAAAACCAACGCGCAACTCCAAGAATTACTGGCTAGCAAAGGGCTAATCTAAAATAGGCGTTGAAAATTAAACTTTCCCCAGGAAAAAACATCTTTCACCCGTTTTAATTCTATCATGATGAAAAAGAGATCATTATTTTGGATAATAGGATGTCTGCTGACGGCCAGCGTCAGTTTCGCACAGAGCACCGACGGCGGCGCCACCGAAATGCTGAAAAAGGTTTCCGCAAAATACCAAGCCTTTACCTCCATGCAGTTCCACTACACCTTGAAAAGCACGAAGGAAAACAAAACGCTCAGCACTTCCCAAGGCGATTTCACCCTCAAAGGCAGCAAATATCACACAACGTATAACGGCCAGACTTTCTTCTGCGATGGAAAATCCATTTGGAACTATCAAAAATCCACCAACGAGGTATCTATCTATGAATACGACCCTGAAGACGATGGAAACCTCATGAACCCGCAGAAGATTCTCAAAAACTGGGAAAAGCATTTTCGCGCCAAATACATTCGCGACGAATTCATCAACAATGTATCCAATGCCATCATCGACCTATCTCCGAAGACCAACCAGTCCTACTATCGCATCCGACTATATATAAATAAAGGTAATAACCAAATCTTACGTATCGCCATGTACGAAAAAGACAACACCACGCACACCTATTATATTGAGCAGTTCAAGTCCAATGTCTCCATTGCCGACAGCTACTTCGTATTTGACAAAAGCAAATATCCCGGTGTAGAGGTAAACGACATGAGATAAATATTTTCGTAACAAATAAATATAAGAAATCCCGCACATCCAAGATATGCGGGATTTTTATTTTCAGTAGAGACGTTGCGTGCAACGTCTCTATGATGACTATGCAAATTAGTAGAGGAAGCTCAACAGGATACCTGCAGCGACGGCACTACCGATGACACCGGCCACATTCGGACCCATAGCGTGCATCAAGAGGAAGTTGGTGCGGTCGTACTTGAGGCCTTCCACGTAGGATACGCGGGCAGCATCCGGAACGGCGGACACACCAGCATTACCGATGAGCGGGTTGATCTTGTTGCCTTCCTTGAGGAAGAGGTTGAGGAACTTCACGAAGAGGACACCACAAGCCGTTGCGACCACGAAGGAGAATGCACCCAGCACGAAGATGAGGATGGATTTCGGAGTCAAGAAGTTGGTGGCTTGGGTGGAAGCACCTACCGTAAGACCGATGAGGATGGTCACGATGTCGATGAGCGGACCGGAAGCGGTGTTGGCCAAGCGTTTGGTAACGCCGCATTCTTTCAGCAGGTTACCGAAGAACAGCATACCGAGCAATGGCAGGCCGGACGGAACGAGGAAAGCGGTAAGCAAGATACAAAACAACGGGAAGAGCACTTTTTCTCTCTTGGAGACGGCTCTTGGCGGACGCATACGGATAAGGCGGTCTTTGTCGTTGGTGAAGAGGCGCATGATAGGCGGTTGGATAACCGGAACCAAAGCCATATAGGAGTATGCGGACACGGCGATAGCGCCCATCAAACTCGGAGCCAACTTAGAGGAAAGGAAGATAGCGGTAGGACCGTCAGCTCCACCGATGATGCCGATAGCACCAGCCTCTTGCGGAGTGAAGCCCAATAGCAAAGCGCACATATAGGCGGCGAAGATACCGGCCTGTGCGGCAGCGCCAATCAAAATCAGTTTGGGGTTGGATATCAATGCCGAGAAATCCGTCATGGCACCGATACCAAGGAAGATCAGTGGCGGATAGAAACCCTTGATGACGCCGAAGTACAGATAGTTCAGCACGGCGCCGTTCTCGTACACACCGATTTGCAGACCATCGGTAAACGGGATGTTACCGATAATCATACCAAACCCGATGGGCACGAGCAGCATCGGTTCGAATTCTTTAATCACACCCAAGGCGATAAAGAACAAGCCGACACAAATCATTATAATATGGCCCCATGTGCAGTTTCCGAAACCGGAGTATCCGAAAAACTGGATGATGCCTTCTTTAAAAAATTCAAACATGTCTTAATAATTTAGTTATTGAACTTGTTGATTGGGTTGTGATTATTCAAAAACAACGAGGACATCGCCTTCCATA
>JAZRYC010000124.1:0-13948 GCA_045600525.1 Bacteroidales bacterium | reverse complement strand
GTCTGAAGACATTAGTCTTCGTCATTGGCGGAGCCTACGGATTTTCGGAGGCGGTCTATGCGCGACAGAACGCGCAGATCGCCTTGTCGCAACTCACCTTCCCCCACATTATGACGCGCCTGATTTTCGCCGAACAAATCTATCGGGCTTTCACCATCCTCCACAACGAGCCTTACCACCACTGAGGGGGGGGGGGATTCCGCAGGAAAGTCTTGTAATTTGTTTTGTAATAGGTCAAACAAAAAAGGAGTTACAGCAATGTAACTCCTTAATTTTTTTGCGCTCCCTCAAGGACTTGAACCTTGGACCCTCTGATTAACAGTCAGATGCTCTAACCAACTGAGCTAAGGAAGCGTGTTTGTTAAGCGCTTGTCTTAACGGCCGCAAAAATACATTTTTTTTAATATACTGCAACACTTTTAAAAAAAAATTTATCTTTGCCACAAATTATCTTCATTGAAGAATACTATAATATTGTATATCAAACTCTTGCAAAATATCTAAGCAATATGATCACAACTCGAAAAGCTCTTTTAGAGGTTAAGAACTATCTCTTCATTACGGTTGGTTTGGCAATATTTGTGCTCGGTTGGTCCGCATTCATGACTCCTTTTGAAGTTACGGGCGGGGGAGTGGCCGGTATTGCCGCGGTTCTTTATTTTGCCACCAAGTTTCCTATTGGCATTACTACGTTCGTGATTAACGCCGTCCTAATTGCCATTGCCTGGAAGGTGCTTGGCACCAAATTCAGCATCAGCTCCCTTATCTGTACTGTGATTTTGTCCGTTTTTTTCTCCATCGGTCAGGCTATCTTTACCGAGCCTCTTGTTGACGATATGTTTATGAGCGTCATCATCGGCGCATCACTTGCTGCCGTTGGGGTCGGCATTGCCATCAACTGGGGGGGGAATACCGGAGGCCTTGATATCGTGGCTCTCATGATCGGAAAATACCGCAACATCTCCTACGGCAAAGTCAACATCATTGCCAACTTCATTATCGTCGGTTCTTCCTTCTTCATCCTCAACGACATCCCCAAACTTGTGTACAGCTTCGTCGTGCTGTTTGTCTATATGTTCGTATCTGACTACGTCATTGACGGCTATCGACAAACCTACCAGTTTATGGTTTTTTCCAAAAAGAACGATGATATTGCAGCGCGTATCAATAAGGAACTTCATCGCGGTGCAACTTTTCTCAAAGGTTATGGCTCCTACAATCGTCAGGAAAGTGATGTGCTGCTGATTATCGCCCACCGAACCGACAAGGTGCGCGTTTCACGAATAATCAAGGAAATCGATAATGAGGCCTTTGTCACAATTACCAAAACCGCCAGTGTTTTTGGTAAGAATTTCGACAAGCTGAAACTTTAAATTGGTTTCAGGTTTCAAGTTTCAGGTTTCAAGTTAAAAAGAGCCTCTGTTATAGCTTATTAATCCATTATAACATTATCGCATCAACATGTTCATTACTCGCAACGTCAACTGCAAAATAAACCTCGGCTTGCAAATATTACGCAAACGCGAAGACGGATTTCACGAAATACACACCGTCTTTTATCCGACGGATTTTTTCACTGATACACTAACCATCGAACAATCCGAACAGGACATAGAGTTCGTGTGCGAAAGTGCGCAATACCTCGGACCGACCGATGACAATCTCTGCGTTAGGGCCTTTCGACTGCTGCAGGCCGACTATGGCATCAAAGGTGTGAAAATAACTTTGGAGAAGCACATTCCCAGCGGTGCGGGCCTCGGTGGGGGCTCGGCCGATGCTGCCTTCACGCTGCAGATGTTGTCGGAGTTCTTCAACCTCGAAATCAGCAATGAGCAACTGAAGGAATATGCTGCCCAATTAGGCAGCGACGTTCCCTTCTTCATTGACAACAGGCCAATGTATGCCACCGGCCGCGGCGAAATATTGCAGCCCATCGACTTGGATCTGTCGGGATACAATATACATATATTGAAACCCGATTTTTCTGTTTCCACGCGCGAAGCCTATGCCGGCGTAACGCCTGCAATCCCGGAAACCGATGTGCTGGACATCATCCGTAAACCTGTCACCGAATGGGTTCTCGCTTTGCACAATGACTTTGAGGACAGTCTCTTTGCTAAATATCCGGATTTAGGAATGTTGAAGAGTAAACTATATGCAAAAGGTGCCACCTACGCGTCAATGACGGGAAGCGGTACTGCAGTATTTGGCATATTCAAAAAATGGTAAGCCTATTTGAAGAGAAGAAACAACAGCAATTCCACCAATAGAATGCCGCAAAGGATGAACCAGTGCCACCGCTTGGCGTGGTCGGTATAGACGAAATGTTTGTTCAGTACGTAGTTCAATAATCCGACGGGAACGGCCATCAATGTGAGGTTGAGGTAGTTGTTTGTGCTGCCGACATGCTCCAGCAGTGCGATGCCGCCAATGTTCAGCAGATAAGTGAACGTAGTGACCATGAGAAACCGGAATATCAGCCGGTTGTCCTTGTTTTTGAACACCAAGGCCCCATACGTCTTGAAATTGAAAAGGATGCTGACAATCGTGGCCAGCAGATTGGATATGACGTAGGCATGGTTGAGTTTGCAGAGATGCTCAAAAAAGAAGAGAAACACGTAATTGATAAACAATCCAAATGCCGTGTTCAATATCGCGGTGAGTACGAACCGGATGAACTGCGGGGTGAAAACCCTTCTCATAAGCTGTTTGAACTTCTCTATCATTGTAAAAATCAAGGCCGCAAAGATACACAAAAATGAAAATTTTCTTTCTTAAAAATATTCTTTAAGATAAATAAAGATAAAAGAATGCATTATATCAAAAAAATAGTATCTTTGCAGCCCTAAAATCAAAACGATGGATGCTAAGCAATTAAGGGATCAGTTTAAGCTTCGGCTGTCTGGTGTGGAAGATGGAACATATTGCTATTCAATTGCTTGCGATAAGACGTTCTTTGAATTGGCCGAAATATCGGATATCCGTGATGGAAATTTGGATTTGCAGGTTGAGATGGTGAAAACTGAGAAATTGGTGGATCTGCATTGCTCTTTTAAGGGTTTTGTTGTGGCCCCTTGCGATCGCTGCCTGCTTCCGGTGAACATCCCGTTGGACTTTGCCGAGCGATTGATCGTCAAACTCGTTCCCGTTGTGGAAGAAGGTGAAAACGAAGAGGATGATGATCTGTGGGTGCTGGATGAAAACACTTACGAGTTGGACATTTTCCACTTTGTTTACGAATCCATCTTTCTTGCGCTTCCGATTAGAATTGTCCATGAGGATGATGCAGACGGGAATCCCACTTGCGATCCTTTGGTGATGCGAAAATTGCACGAAATGGACGATTCGAGCCGTGAAAAAGAAACAGACCCTCGTTGGGATGCGTTGAAGAATTTGAAATTAGATTAAAAACTATTAAAATTATATATTATGCCAAATCCTAAAAGAAGACACTCAGCAATGAGAAGAGATAAGAGAAGAGCTCATGATTTTATTACGGCTCCTCAACTGACGACCTGCAGCCACTGCGGTGCCCCCATCCTCACACATCGCGTTTGTCCTGAATGTGGTTACTACAGAGGTAAACAGGCTATCGAAGTGAGCGGTGCTGCTCAGTAAGATATCTTTCTAAGATTACAAATTTAAGGTTAGATGACATAAGTATTTATGCCATCTTTTTCTGTTTATGCTATGGATATAATATTTGCCTCCCACAACATACACAAAACATCCGAAGCCCGCTCTATTCTCGGTGAGGGGTGGAATGTGATGAATCTTTATGATATAGGTTGCGAAGAAGAAATTCCCGAAACGGCTGACACACTTAAGGGTAACGCCCTCCAAAAGGCGCAGTTCGTGTTTGATCGTTATCATAAGAATTGTTTTTCCGATGATACCGGATTGGAAATTGAGGCATTAGATGGACGTCCTGGCGTCTATTCGGCGCGTTATGCGGGCGAACACTGCTCTTTTCAGGACAATGTTAAAAAGGTACTTTCCGAAATGGAAGGCATGACGAATAGGAAGGCGTGTTTCAAGACGGTGGTGGCATTGATCCTTGGTGGGCAGACCTACTATTTCGAGGGTCGTGTGGATGGCTTGATTATTCCCGAACAGCGCGGCGTGGCAGGTTTCGGATATGATCCGATTTTCATGCCCGAAGGCTTTGATCAGACATTTGCCGAAATGGGTGACGATGTGAAAAACCAGATCAGTCATAGAGCCCGCGCCATGCAGCAGTTGGTGGATTTCTTGAAAAGGGTGTAATTCAACTTTATTTGATTTCCCTTTTTATTTTCAAAAGCATTTCTTTGATTTCCGTTAGGGTGGAAATGATGGTGGCGTTATCAGCTTCCTGAATGAAGTTGTGACGAAGGGCATCTTTCGCGCCCTGTAAAGTATAACCCTTTACCTTAGTAAGGTAGTGGATGGTGCGCAAAAGGGCGATGTCGTTCTTTGAAAAGAATCGGTCTCCTTTTTTGTTCTTCCGGGGCTTTAGCACATCAAATTCATTTTCCCAATAGCGTATGGTGGAAACCGGCAGATTGAAGATTTCCGCCGTTTCACCGATGCTGTAGTAGATTTTTTCTTTGTCGTTGAAAGATTCAGGAAGTGGTATGCACTCCTGGTCGTTGATCTCTATCATGATTCGCCCTCCTGTTGTTTACGTCTGCGTTCGTCTTTTTCCTTAATGCTTTCTCGCTTATCGTAAAGTTTTTTACCCTTTGCCAGTGAGATGTCTAATTTTGCGTAGCCGTTTTCATTGATCCAGAGTAGTGTGGGCACTACAGTGAATCCTCGTTCGTTCAGCTTGCTGAGAAGTTTCTTTATTTCTCTTTTGTTGAGGAGCAGTTTACGGTCGCGTTTGGGCAGGTGGTTGTTGTAGCTGCCTGCGGCGTATTCGCTGACGTGCATGTTGTGCACCCATAACTCGTTGTTGATGAATGAGCAGTAGGCATCCGTAATATTGGCTTTGCCCGCGCGAATGGACTTGATTTCCGTTCCCGTGAGGACGATGCCTGCCGTGTACGACGTGAGAAGGTAGTACTGGAAGTCAGCCTTCCGATTCTTGATGGCTATTTGCGCGTTGTTGGTGTTCTTGTTCTTGCTCATGATGATTCAACAGGCTGCAAAAATACGAAAAAAGGCAATGGGCCGACATCGCAAAATGGGTGTTTCCCCACTACGGCATTTTTTTGTACATTTGCCGCGCAAAACCTATACCTATGAAGAATCTCAGCATGATAGCGGCTGTGGGCCGTAATCGGGAGTTGGGCTACAAAAACCAATTGCTATGCCATCTTCCCATTGATTTGAAACATTTTAAGGAAATTACGTCGGGGCACACGGTCCTCATGGGCGATCGCACGTGGGAGTCCCTGCCTAAAAAACCATTGCCAAATCGTCGAAATATCGTCATCACGCTCGACGCTGTATCTTTTCCTGATTGTGAAACAGTACATTCTATACCGGAAGCCCTGGAATTAGTGAAATCAGACGAGGAAGAAGCTTTTGTCATGGGTGGCGCGACGATGTATAGGCTTTTCCTTCCGTATGCCGACAAACTTTACCTAACCCGAATTGAATCCGAATTTACTGCCGATGTGTTTTTCCCCGAAATCCTTCCTGAAGAGTGGAAGGTGGTGGAAAGCCAGTTCGTTCCGAAAGATGAAAAAAACGCATACGATCTTTATTTTGAAACCTTAATTAGAAAATAACCTATGAAAAGATTTGCCCTGTTGATGGTCGCCATGGTGCTTGTGGCCCTGGCTTCCGCCCAAAAACCCAGTCAGTTGCCAGTTCCAGACCTTCCCATTGACGAAAGGACCAATTTAGTGACGTATCAGGACGTGGTGAATGAAAAAGGAACGCCGTCTGTCCTATATGAGCGTGCACTGGCCTGGGTAAAGAAATATTATAAGAACACCAGTGAGGTCATCAAGTCTCAGGATCCGGAGAAGGCCACATTGGAACTTCGCTCCTCGGTTCGTATTTTTTCCAAACAGAAGGATGGAACGATGCTTCCCAAAAACGTGGTGTACTATAATTTTAAGATCCAATGTCGTGAAGACCGCTATCGTTATACTATTACCAATTTCAATGAACGTGCGGCTTCAGCGGCTCCAATTGAGAATTGGTTTAAAACCGATAGCCCCTATTGGTCTCCTTCTCAGTATGAATGGCTCCAGCAAATTGATGATCAGGTCAAAGAGCTAATCCATGCTTTGGAAGAAGGAATGTTACCCCCAGAGGTTTTTGAAGATGAGTGGTAGGTCTTATTGTCTTTTTTTGATATTCCCTCTTTTTTGGATCTCGTGTGGCCGTCCGACCAGTTCCTTGCAAGTGGATTTCTCCGTATCTGTGGGTGGAAATCCTCTGCAATGTGATACGGTTTGGTATGTGAATGCTGCGGGAAACCCCTTTCAGATTTCGGAGGTTCAGTTTTTCATATCCCATTTGGTGCTTACCTATGAGAATGGAGAACAGGTATCTGTTGCCACCGGTGACGGAACTCATTATGTGGATGTGGATATACCTACCACGCTTTCATGGCGTATTATGGACGAGTTGCCAGTGGGGAAATGTACTTCCGTATCATTTGTATTTGGATTAGAACCCTCATTGAATCAAACATTGCGTTATCCCAACCCTCCCGAAAACAACATGAGTTGGCCTTCGTTTCTGGGTGGCGGCTATCACTATATGAAAATCAATGGACGTTGGCAGAATGCGGAAGGCGTTGTTTGTCCCTTTAATTTGCATACGGGACGCGGCTGTGATGCCGCTGGTAACATTATAGATTATAATTTCACGGTAACGCTGCCAACTAGTGATTTGTGCTTTACAGCAGACCACCAGTCCGTTCTTCACCTGCAGATGGATGTGCAGAACTGGTTTCGGTCACCATATGTCTTTGATTTGAATGAGTATGGTGGCAGTATTATGCAGAATGCTGAGGCACAGGAAGTACTCCAGTCAAATGGCTGTGATGTTTTCACTATTCAACTATGACATCGGTTTCCGCCTCTTCGCCGTTTCCGTTTGATTTGCTTTCCAATTCCATCTTTCCAAAACGGAAGGTAATGCCGGCACTAATGAATCGGCTGTTGTATTTGGTGGTGCTGGTGGAAATGTAGTATGGGTTGTTTTCTCGACTGGCTGTCTTGTTCCAGTTGAAGATGTCGGTGACGTTGATGAAGGCGGAAATCTTACGGTCGAGGAAGTCGGCGCGAAGTCCACAGTCGATGGAGTATCGGGGTTGTGTTGTGGTAAAGAGGGCGATATTCTTGGAACGGTAGTTGGCGGAAGCATAGATTTGCAGCATTTTCCAAACTTTTGCCCAGAAATTCAGGCGGAAACTGTATCCAAGATTGGCAATCTCCTGTGATTGGTTTTCGCGAAATAGGAAGGTGGATTTATTATAGTAGATGTTGGCATAGAAACGGATGTTCATGAATGCCTTCAGCCGATAGGTGACGTTGAGGTCGGCGCCAGTGCGCCAAGTGCTGCCTTCGCTGAGAGGCATGGTGTAGGTAACGATGCGCCCGAAGTAGTCATCAAACATAACGTCTGTCAGCGTGTTTGTCTGGTTTCCGGAGTTCTTGAAATAGGCTGAAACGCCGACATTGCCAAAGTTGTTGAAAAATTTCGTCCACGCGAATTCCACATTGTTGGTATGGGTGGGCAGCAAGTCGGGATTACCCATGGAAAAGGCATCTTCGCTATAGGTTACGAAGGTACTGAGTTGTTGTGCACTCGGATTGCTGACGCGTCGGGTGTAGCTGAGTCGGAAGTTGTGCATGGACTTTGTCCGATAGCTAAGATGCAGAGATGGAAGTAGGTTGATGTTGTTCTGGATGACGTTGTCCTCAGGAGAATTCCAAATTTGGTAGTCCTCGTGGCTGTATCTTGCGCGCAGTCCGCCCTTGATAGTGAAATTGCCGAACTTGTGCTGTATGGTGAAATAGGTGCCCAAATCTTCTGTTGGATTCCATGTTTCCTTAAGGCGAAGGGAGTCCAAATTGAAGAAATTCTCTGTGTTGGCTACCAGCGTGTCGTATCGAACGAGTGAATATCCACTGCGTAGACTTCCATCCACGCCGACGGCGATTTCTCCGTTTTTGCTATAGGGATAGGAATAATCCAAGGAGGCGCGAACATTGTAGCTATGGCTTCGATTGGTGCCTGTCTTTACGAAGTCCATGTAGTCTTGTAATAAATAATCGCGGGTGTTGTCTGAAAAGGACTTACCCATGTTGTATCCGCCATTGAGACTGGCGCTGATACGGTGTCCTTCATTGTTGAACTTATGTTCGTAGAAGAAACTGCTGGAAATACCGAAATTGTTTCCTTTACTTGCATTGTCTGTGCCGTAAGCGTAGATGTCGGCAGCTTCAAGATACTCAATGCGGAAGTTGTTGTTCTGGCTCATGGAATTGCTCCAAGAAGGATATGTGTTTAAACTGAAACGGATATTGTTGGCCGTATCGAAGTTGTAAGTTCCGCTGAAATAGAATCCGCCGGAATAGTTGTTGTTTTTGGATTCGCCGATGGCATGCCCATAGCTGGACGTGTCGCCGAGATCGTTCAGTCGGGTCGCATACACATCGGAAACGCTGTTACGGAAGGAATAGCGGCCGTTGAGATAGAAACTCAGGGAAAGTTTCTGATTGGCCCACACGTAGGATATCCATGGGGAAACTTCGGGGCGGGAGGATCCATTCACACCGAAACTCAGGAAGCTGTTTTTCTTGATGTTACCCTGCATGACGATGTTGATGATGGCATCGGCATCGGTGCCGTATTTGGCAGATGGATTGTTGATGACTTCAATGCGCTCCAATGCGTTGGCGGGGAGTTGTTGAATGAAGTTCTTCAGATTGTCTTCGTTAAGGTCGGAAGGCTTGTCATTGATCCAGATTTCCACGGAAGAGGTGCCGCGCAAAGTGATATTCCCCTCCACATCCACTTCCACACCAGGGGCGTTCTGCAAGGCATCGGCAGCAGTACCCGTTTGAATAGCAGGGTCTTCGGTGACGTTGTACATGGTGACTTCTCCTTCCACTAAATAAACCGGTTTTTCGGCAGCGATACGGACTTCTTGGAGAGTGGTGCTCTCCTTTTTAAGTTTTAATACCCCGACGGAGATATTGGATGGCTCGTCATAGCAATCTATGGGGATGGTGAGCGGAGAATACCCCACCATGAAGGCCATCAGATGATAGTGACCTTCGGGAATGTCCGAAATGCTGAAATTGCCTTCTGCATCTGTAAATGAAATGCCCACTGTTCGCATGTTGGAATCAGGTATTACAATGCCTACACGAACATAGAACATCTTGCTTTTCTGTATACTATCAATAACAGATCCACTGACGGTATAAGTTCCCTGTGCGAAGGTGATGAGGGTGGATGCTGCGAGAATGAAAATGAAGAAAAATCGTTTCATGAAATTGGGAATGATTGGTTTTTATGGAGCTTGACGCTCATTAGTGTGATGACGGCAAAAGCCCCCCAAAAGGGAAGGGAAAGTTTGTCGGTATCTAAAAAATTGTTAAGAAATCCATGCACGAAATAAGTAATGAGTGCCAATGTCATCATGAGACAGTAGAGACGGTCGGTTTTGTCTGAGATTCGGTTGTAAGTCCGTATGCCTGTGAACAGGCTGCAAAACACAAGGGCAAAAACCGTGAGTAGTCCTGGAAATCCGGTTTCCGCACAAGGACCGATATATTCGCTATGGCAGTTTCCTCCATCACCGAAATTGGTTGAAATGATGGTTTTAAATTGACTCTTTTGGAATGGTGCATATTGAAATTGGTATGTCCCCGGTCCCCATCCAAGAAGGGGACGTTCCCTAATCATGCCGAAGGCGGAGTTCCAACGGTTGAGACGTTCTACGTTGGACGCATCTGTACTGATGTTGGACATAGATTGGAGCTGTTCCGTAAGGTTCCCGGAAGAGTCCTGGCTGTTACGACTCATCTTATAAAGAATATCGTCGGCGTAAAAGAAGAGAACGGAACCTATAAGCAATCCGCTGACGATGAGCCAGGAAAGCTTTATCTTGAGCTTGAGAATAAGCCATACGCCTATGGAAACAATGAAACTAATCCAGGCTGCCCTACTGAAGGAGAGATAGAAGCCGATGAGAAGGATGCCTGTAAGGACGGCATAGAAGATTTTATGCAAGGAGTTGTTTTGGGGTAGAAAGAAGCAGCATCCAGTAATGGGCAGGAAAAAAGCCAACACGGCTCCGTATGCGGTGTGGTCATTGTAGAAGGGACTCATCACCCAATGCGCATAGTCCTCGTCAAATCCGCTACCTGCGTGCTTGATGGTGGTGATGATGACCACGATGGCCAGTGCCACCGCATAGCAGTTGAAATAGCGGATGGCATTTTGCATGTTGTCTTTGAAAAACTGAATGGCCATCCAATAGCATGCGGTGGTAAACCATATTTTGGAAGCCAAGAATTTGAACGAAACCACGGGAAGGGTGGATGTTACACAGGTGATAAGCATCCACAACAAATAGGCGTATAGTGCAATAGATATTGGATGGATGAGTATTTTTCGGTCAAGATGGATGTCGTATAAAATACGCAGAAGGAAAACAAAGGTTAGGGATATCATAAAGATTTCCGAAGGGAGGGATATCCCAAGATGGATATCCTTGCTGCTGAGTATAATGGAGAAGGGAGTGGCAAAGGCCATCATATACATCACCCAGTCCACGTGGAAAATCAGCAGATATACCAAGGCCACGCCTGCTGTAAGAAGGGGAATAAATGGGATCTCCCTCATGATGGCAAGGCAGTTGATAAAGAGAACGACGGCAAGAATCCCGAAAAAAACGAGATTGCGCCGTGTCGTTTGTTTATTCAACAGATTCTTCGGTTTTGGTAGAAGGTTTTTCTTCAACTTTCTCAATGATTAGTAAAAAGAGAACGGAAAGAATGAAGGCGGATAGGGTGGAAACCAAAACGATGATGGACTTTTTGGGGTAATATTTCTTGTCGGCGACAAAAGGTCTATCGACGATGAATTTCACGGGCATTTCACCCTTGAGGTCCAGCATGGCGTCCATCATTTTCTCCTTACACATGGATTGGTATTCGCGGAAGTTGAATTGCAGCTCTTGGAAGGCTGTCAGGCGGGGACCCCATGTGGCAAGCTTTTCCTGCTCTTCGTTGAGTCTGGCAATGGCGGCGGCGTTTCCTTGTGCCACGGCAATGGCGTATTGCTGCATGATGCGGCTGCTTTGTTCTTCAACATCAAACACACCGTGCTGCATGCATACCTGTATGGAATCGTCAATGCGGGCGATTTCGCGATTGGCGGAATCAACTTGGCGTTGCAGGGCCAAATAGGCGGCAGCGGCGCGGTCGTGCTCGGTGCGGTTTTTCACGGTGTCGATCAGGCGAAGGACGGTATTAACCATGTCACAGGCCGTTTGTGGATCATAGTCGCTGACCGTGATGGTGATAGCGCCATATTCCGTGCGTTTGATGATAAGGCTGTTGTTGATGGCTTTGTAGAGCTTTGTCTGCCAGCCCTTGGCGTTGGTGTTGATGTCGTAGTGCTTGGCCAAATCAAAATTCTTGATGAGGGAGTCTTTAATTTCAACGGCATTCAACAGCTGCATCATCTGTTCTGTTTCCTCCTCGATGGCGTATGCCTTCATGTCCAACTTTTCGTTGTAGTTTTCATCGTTGAGAAGAATTTTTGCCACAGAATTTGTGCGTGGCGCATAAATTGTGGCCGATGATTTGAATCGAGGCTTGATGAAAAACGAACAGACGGCCGACAGAATGAAGGCGGCTGCGCAGATCAAAAGGATGTGCTTTCGCCAACTCCAGATGAATTTAATCAGACTGAAGTTGTTGTATGGGTTGTTATTTTCCATTAGTAGGCGCTTTAATGTCAATGTTTAGTTCGTCTAATTGAGCTTGTGCGATAGGTGTGGGGGCGGGCAGCATGGTGTCGCGGCCGGCATTGTTCTTCGGGAAGGCGATGAAGTCGCGTATGCTGTCGCAGTCGGACAAGACGGCACACATTCTGTCGAAGCCGAAGGCGATACCACCGTGAGGCGGCGCGCCGAATTTGAAGGCATCAATGAGGAATCCGAACTGGCTTTGGGCTTGTTCCTCGGTGAAGTTCAAGGCTTTGAACATGCGTTTCTGCAATTCCGGATTGTGGATACGGATGGAGCCGCCACCGATTTCGGAACCGTTGATGACAAGGTCGTAGGCATTGGCATTTACGGCACCTGGGTTGCTTTCCAGCATATCTTCATGCTCCGGTTTGGGGGCTGTGAACGGATGGTGCATGGCGTAGAAACGTTGGGTTTCCTCGTCCCATTCGAGCAGTGGGAAGTCCACCACCCAGAGGATCTTATATTCGCCGGCTTTGCGCAAACCGAGGCGATTGCCCATTTCCAGACGAAGTTCGCAAAGTTGCTTACGGGTCTTCATCGCCTTGCCCGACATGATGAGGATGAGGTCGCCAGGTTGTGCTTGGCAGCGCTCGGCCACGGCTTTCAAATCGTTTTGATCGTAGAACTTATCTACGGAAGACTTGAAGCTGCCGTCGGCATTGCAGAGGATATAGACCAATCCGCCGGCTCCCACGTGCGGACTCTTTACGAATTCCACCAGGTTGTCCAGCTGTTTGCGGGAGTAATTGCCGCAGCCGTCCACCTTGATGCCGACCACGAGTTCGGCTTCATTGAAGACTTTGAAATCTTTGTTCTGGAGTAGGTCGTTCAGCTCAACGAAGCGCATACCGAAACGGGCATCGGGTTTGTCGGATCCATAGTATTTCATGGCATCTGCCCATGTGATTCGCTCAATGGGATCGATGTCTATGTTTTTGAATGTTTTGAAAATGTGCTTGACCAAGCCTTCAAACAGGTTGAGGATATCCTCTTGTTGGATGAAGGACATTTCGCAGTCGATCTGAGTGAATTCCGGCTGACGGTCGGCACGAAGATCTTCATCGCGGAAGCATCGTACGATTTGGAAATAGCGGTCCATACCGGAAATCATGAGCAGCTGTTTCAGCGTTTGAGGAGATTGGGGAAGGGCATAGAATTCTCCCGGATTCATGCGGGAAGGCACGAGGAAGTCACGGGCGCCTTCGGGCGTGCTGTTCACCAGGAAGGGTGTTTCTATTTCCAAGAATCCGTTTTCACTGAGATATTTACGGATTTCCAAACCGAGTTTGTGACGGAACATGAGGTTGTTCTTCACAGGATTGCGCCGGAGGTCCAGATAACGGTATTTCATTCTGAGTTCGTCTCCACCATCGGAAACATCTTCAATGGTGAACGGGGGGACGGCAGATTCATTCAGAACTTCAACCTTTTCCACGTTGATTTCGATATCGCCCGTGGGAATGTTTTTGTTTTTGCTGTATCGCTCGATCACAGTGCCGGTGGCGCTGATCACCCATTCGCGGCCCATTTTTTCCACCTGTTCGCAGAGCTCGGGACGCTCTTCGTGATTGAAGGCCAGCTGCGTGATACCGTAACGGTCTCTTAAATCAATGAAAATCATGCCGCCGAGATGACGGACTTTCTGTATCCAACCGCATAAAGTCACGGTTTGCTGGACGTTGGCGATCGTTAATTCGCCACAAGTATGTGTTCTTAACATAACAAAACTAAATTTTATTGAATGGTTATTTTATAAATTTTCGAATAATAAGTCGTTTCCGAGCTTCCACCTCTATCCATAGCCTTTACCGAAGTCGAATAAGTGGTTCGCTGTAAAAATCCATCATAATTTCCCGATTTGATATCCCGCAACATAGACTCATCAATAATCAATTGATGGTTATCCCCGGCATCCGGTAAAATTTCATATCGCTTTTCGCCATTTCTTAAAATCAAGGTAATGGTTTCATCCTCATCGATTGCCGCTCCTTTATATTTCAGAACGTTAGT